>JBDNIB010000381.1:0-6253 GCA_041688535.1 Prosthecobacter sp. | reverse complement strand
GCGGTGCCGGCGGTGAGATCATAACCGAAGATCTCCTTCATCAGCCACATGACGAAGACACCGATCAGAAAGAGCGGGCAGACCCATTTGATGATCGGCCGGAAAATCCACGGCACGCGGATGGACGCGCCACGGTGCATTTCCTCGAATCCTTCGTCGATGCCCCACACCCAGCCAAAGATGATGATCTGAATCGTGGCGAGCAGGAAAATCAAAAACGTGCCCACCCAGAAGTCGAGCGTGTCCAGTGCCTTCAAATCGCCGCTAAAGTAGAGTACGAAACCGGTGCCAAAGATCGTCAGCAGGCCAAGAATAGACACCGACACCCGCCGCTGTACGCCCAAGGCTTCCTCCACAAAAGCGATGCCCGGCTGCAGCATCGAGATGGAGCTCGTCACCGCCGCGAGAAAGAGCATGAAGAAGAACGCCCCGCCAAAAAACGCCCCCGCCGGCATCTGCGAGAACACCAGCGGCAAAATCTTGAAGCCCAGCCCCACGCCCGCCTGCCCCGCCACCCCGGCCACGCCGAGAAACGCCACCGCTGCCGGCACGGTGATCAGGCCGCCCAGCGCCACCTCGCACACCTCGTTCGTGCTGCTGGCGGTGAGGCCGCTGAGCACCACATCATCGTCCTTCTTCATGTAGCTGGCATAAACGATGATCACGCCGAAGCCGACCGACAAGCTGAAGAAAATCTGCCCCGCCGCCGCCAGCCACAGGGTCGGATTGGCGAGCTGTTCGATCACGCCCACCTCGCGCAGCTTCAACGCGCCACCGCTGGCAGCGATCTCCGCCTTCGCTTCCTCAATCGCCTGCGCACCGACGATCTCGCGCGGTTTTTCATCGGCCACCGGTGCCGTTTTGACGACCATGATCTTCGTCGGGTTCCACAGGTAGCCGAGGCCGTTGACCACGTTATCATGCGGCCGGTCCGCGTTCGGTGCGCCGAGCGTCAGCACGCGTACCAGCAGCAGCAGCGCCAGCACGATGAGCGTGGGCATGCCGATCTTGCACAGCTTCTCGATCCCGCCGGAGATACCTCGGTAGATGAGATAAAAATTGAAAATGAACACCCCCAACAGCCACGGCAGCGCGCTGTTCCAGGAAAACACCATCGCCGACGCATCACCCGTCGCGCCGGTGAATTTCGCGAAGTAGCCCACGGTCTCGCCAGCATCCTTCAAACTCAGGTTGCCGCTCCAGAAGTTCACCGCGTAGCCCAGACACCAAGCCTCGATCATCACATAGTACATGTAGATCACCACCGGGATGATCACCGCGACGATGCCCAGATACTTCGCCCAGCGCCGCTGCACGATCACCGCAAACGCCCCCGGCGCGGAATTGTAGCCGAACTGCCCCGCGTGGCGGCCCATCGCCCACTCCGCCCAGCCGATCGGCAGGCCGATGATCAAAAACGAAATCGCATACGCCAGCATGAAGGCCCCGCCGCCATACTGCGCCGCCAGTCCGGGAAAGCGCAGGAAGTTCCCCAGCCCCACCGCGCTGCCCGCGACGGCCATGATGACTCCAAGACGTGATCCCCAGGCTTCTTTGATTTGCGACATGGGCGCGAGGTTAGGCAAAGCCTCGCGCAGCGACAAGCAGCAAATGCTGACGGCTGCAAATCTGCGGACTTGGCACGAAGGCCGCGTTCGAGTATCCTCCGTCCATCATGGAAGTCCTGCACTTCGACTACACGCTCACCGAGGAAGAATACCTCGCCCAGGAGGACACCGCGCTCACGCGCCATGAGTTTGTCTCCGGCCATCTGCGTGCCATGGCGGGTGAGAGCACGGACCAGAACGAAATCGCCCTCACCCTCGCCAGCGAGTTCCGCCGCCGCACCCGTGGTGGCCCGTGCAAGACGTTTATCAACGGCGTCAAGTTCCGTCCGCTGCTCAAGGCACCCAGCTTGTACTACTACCCGGATGTCATGGTGGCCTGCGATCCCCGCGACACCGACAAGCGCTACCGCTGCTATCCCAAACTCGTCATCGAAGTCGCCTCCGAGAGCACCGAGTCCATCGACCGCAGCGAGAAGATGCTCGCCTACCTGCAAAACGAGACGCTGGAGGAATACCTCATCGTCGCGCAGGACCGCCCGGAGATCACCTGCTTCCGCCGTGCCAACGGCTGGGAGCGCGAGGTCGTGCGCGGTTTTGATACCACGCTCGCACTCCCCAGCGTGGGCCTGAGCCTGCCGCTCACAGTGCTCTACGAAGGTGTGCTGCAGCCACCGCAGACCTGAACGTCCTGGCTCATCGCTTGAAAAACCGGCTACCCCACCTCCTCTTTACCACCGCCATGCTGCTCATGGCCGGTTCCATGCTGTGGCTGCTGCGCGAGTCACAGCGTGCGTCGCCTGTTCTCATCGACGCCGCGTCATCTCTCCACGCGTCTTCTGGCAAACCGCCCGCGCCCATGCCGCAGCCGCCCGTCGTGGCATCCCCCGCCCCGCTGCCGACAACCCATCCAGCGCTCTCTCCCACCCTCGCCGCGCTGGATGCCCCCGATGCGCTGCCAAACGAAGCGCTGCTCACCTTCCGCACGCCGGCGGCGCTCGCCGCGTTTCGGGAGCGGGCCGCCGCGCTCGGCCTCGACCTACTCGGTTACGATCTCACATTGCGCACCGCCCGCGTCCGCTATCACGACACCGCCGCGCTGGAGCGTGATCTCACCGCCCATACCGCCGACTACAGCCACGTCGGCCCGAATCTCATCGCCCGCATCCCCGGCCTGCCGCCGCAGACCGACACCGCCAACGCTGGCGGCAGCGCGCCGTTTCGCAGTCAGGGACTCGACATGATCGGCGCTCGTGGTGACCGCTCCGCCTGGGGCCGGGGCGTCATCGTCGCCGTCATTGATTCCGGCATCACGGCGCATCCCTCGCTCACCGGCACGCAGATCACCCACCACGACCTCGTCAATGACGGCAGTGCCATGCACGGCCACGGCACCGCCATGGCATCCCTCATCGCCGGGCACGATGCCAGCGTCGGCGGTGCCGCCCCCGCCGCCAAACTGCTCGACCTCCGCGTGACCGACACGAACGGCAGCAGCCACACCGCGCTGCTCTCCAGCGCCATCGTCAAAGCCACCGACCTCGGCGCCCGCGTCATCAACATCAGCCTCGGCACCAGCGCCAGCTCCCCCGTGCTGGAGGAAGCCGTGCGCTATGCGCAAAGTCGCAATGTCGTCATCGTCGCCGCCGCTGGGAACGAGCAGCAGACCGCCCTCGCCTGGCCCGCCAGCCTGCCCGGCGTGCTCAGCGTCGGTGCGGTGGATGCCAACGGCTCGCAGGCGTATTTTTCCAATTCCGGCCCCGGCCTCACCCTCGTCGCCCCCGGCGTCGGCATCGTCTCCGGTTATGCCGACAACAAGCTCGTCATTGGCAGCGGCACCTCCCAGGCCACCGCCCTCACCACCGGCGTCGTCGCCGCCCTGCTCGCCCGTGGCTACCACGGCCCGAACATCATCCCCCTGCTCACCCGCAGCGCCCAGCCCCTCCAAGCCCCCGCCACCGCCGTGGGCGCGGGCTTGATTCAGTGGCCGAAGTAGCGGCAGGCTGCCGGTCTTAGCCTGAATTATTCACGCAGGCAAAAAGTGGCTGAGTTTGATTTCACCACCTCCATGGATTTGCACTGGTGCATGACACATGCGCGTGCCTTCTTTCCACAAAAAACCCGCGTCCGGCCACGAGGACCGGTGCGTTCCGCCCCCCTGCCCGGCCACGCCGGCTACCAGGCAAAGCCCAGTTTCTCCAGGCGCAGGTGCTGGTCGAAATGCAGGCGGCCATACTCGCGGCCGGTGCGCTGCTCCCGCACCCAGGCCGCCAGCGCCCGATCCTCCGGCCAGGGCGAGGGCACGTTGGGATGGCCATGCGTTGCGTGAAACGCCTCCAGTCGGGCAAAAAAATAGTCCCACTGCGAGAGCGCATCCTTCGGCGCATCCTCCGGCAGGCTGTCCCGCCCCCGCCAGGCGGGGGCCAGCGCGTCCAGCCGGGCCGCGCGTTCTGGTTCCATGCGGGCGTCGCGCATGAGCTGCCGTTGGTCGGCCAGCCAGTAACACAGTCCGTGCGTGCTCTCATTGCGCCGCGTCACCCCCACGTGCCCCGTCGCCGCTTTGAACGTGGTCAGTTCCGCGAACCGCTTCTCCCACGCGGCTTTCAGGAGCGTCATCTCTGACCGCCAGGTAAACCCCACCGCCTCCAGCCGCTCACGGTGCTGGCGGGTCATGCGCCCGAGCCGGTGGTTACTGCGCTGGCTATGCACCCAGTCCGCCAGCACCTGATTACCGACCAAGATGGACGGCACATCGCAGTGGCCGTACTGCTCGCGAAAGCGCATCAGCTCGGCGCAGCGTTTCTCCCAGCGCGCCGCAGCCTCCGTGCCCGGCACCCGATCAGTCATGATCTGAGATTCCACGCCCAGCGCCTCCAGCCGAGCCACGCGCTCCGGCGGCAGTGTCCCTGCACGCCATACACTCCGCTGTTTCTCCAGCCAACCGCCCAGTCCCGGCCATGCCGCGTCACGCTTGCTCACCCGCACCTGCCCGTAGCGTTCGCGAAAGGCCTCCAGCTCTGCCAGACGCTTCGCCCAGTAGGCGTCACTTTGTGCCGGCGTCAGGAAATTTGTCTGCGGCTGCAGCTCCCAGGCAAACCCCAGCACCTCCAGGCGCCCGCGCTGGGTCGGCGTCATCCGCCCGTCCAGTTGTCGTGCGCGCTGCACCTTGCACCAGATCTCCAAAGCGGGGGAATGATTGCGCCGGTGTGCCCGCGTGTGGCCATGCTGGAGCTCGAACACCACCAGTTCCGCGTAGCGCTTCTCCCAATGATCCGCGTCCCCCTCCATCGGCCGGAAGATACTCAGATTAGGCAGCACCCATGCAAACCCCAGCGCCTGCAGCCGCTCCTCGCGCTCTGGTGCCAGCCGGCCTTCACGCCGCAGCAGACGCTGCTGCTTGCACCATTGCTCCATCGTATTGGAATGATTCCGCCGGTGGGCCCGCGTGTGGCCGTGCTGCTCCTTGAACGCCACCAGCTCCGCATAGAGCCGCTCCCAGCGCTGCGCTTCCGTCTCAATGTGATTCGATGTGTTCATCCTCTTCCAGTATAGGCAACTATCGCAACATTCTCAAGCACGCCGCCTGAACCCGCCTGCAGAAAAAGCGCAGCGGCCCAACCGTGGCCGCTCCGCCGCTCTTCCCACCAAACACCGGGGCCGACTCGCCCCGGTTCCCCATGCCGTGGACAGCGGCACGGAAAAGTCGTCATTCCTACCCTCCCACCACCTTCGTCACCGTCGGACTCGGGGCGGCCGTGCCGCCGCCAGTCACCACCTGCGCGGCGGCTTTGTCACGGATATTTTGCAGCCACGTACGGCGGTCTTCACTAAGGGTGATGGTGTTAGATGGCGTGTTTCTGCGCCGCCGCTTCGTCACACTCACGACTGCCGGAAGGTTTGGAGGCTGCTCCAGCCGGTGCCCCTCGCCGAGGCACCAGCCCTGATCCAGTCTGATGATTCCGTTCGCCATGGTGGTCCGTAACAGCGCGCATTGGTTGGTTGGATTAACGATTAACGGCGGCGAGTGTGAGTAGCGGCCATGCAAAAGCCAAGAAAAAAAATGGGCCAAGCATACCAACCCGCCAGGCGCAGCGGCCAAGCCGCCACCGCGCGGCCGCTGCGGATTCTCAGCGGCCAGCACCCGCCGCCGTTGGTGGCTGGCCGCGCGGCTGTTGGCACTGTCCGCCGGCCAAATCACCGCTCAAAAAACGCCAGGAGCGCCGCCACCGCTCACGGTGTCGCGCCACCCCTCCCGACCGGCCCGCCAGCGCTCACGTGAGCGCCGCCACGGCTGGGGGCGGATTCCCAGCCAACCCGGCCTTTTCGCCAAAAACCCGGGAATTCGACCGCATTCCCGGGAATCAGGCGAAAATCTCGGGACTGACGACCGGAAACCTGGTCATAACGCCTGGCATCTTTTCGAGAATTGTCCCAGAGAATTGGAGAATTTGGTTGGTCCCATGTCGCAACAGCCATACCAGAAGATTGATTTGAATTGTTTGATTGACGCGTACGGGCCGCAACTGGGACCGTGCGCGTTTTGTCCAGAAAGATTCTCGAACTCGTCTAGGGCCGCTCGGATACGATCCGCCCGCGCCGTCAATCCCCGTCAAAAAGAGACCTTTCCTTGCCCCGTCGAAAGCATTCCTTGCCGCGGCGAAGGCATTCATGATCGGCTAGAAGGCATT
>JBDNIB010000380.1:0-1565 GCA_041688535.1 Prosthecobacter sp. | reverse complement strand
TGGACGTCGGTGAGGCGGCGGTCGATACCGTTGTGGCGGACGGTGAGCTTTTCGTGATCGATGCCGAGGAGATGCAGCATCGTGGCGTGGATGTCGTAGCAGGTGGTGGGATTGGCGCGATCGAGCGGTTTGTAGCCCCACTGATCGCTCTCGCCAGCGGTGACGCCGCCCTGGATGCCGCCGCCGCAGAGCCAGTTGGTGAAGACATACGGATTATGATCGCGGCCTTTGCCGCCCTGCGTGCTCGGCATGCGGCCAAACTCGGTGGTCCACAAGATGATCGTGTCGTCGAGCAGGCCGCGCTGTTTCAGATCGAGAATCAATGCCGAGACGGCTTTCGCCATGCCCCAGGCGAGCGGGCCGTGATCGCGCTCGACGTCTTCGTGGCTGTCCCAGTTGCGGCGTGGAAAGCCGTTGTCGTTGCCGCTCCAGATTTGCACGAAACGCACGCCGCGTTCGAGCAAGCGACGCGCGGCGAGGCACTTGCGGCCCATGTAGTCGGCTTCTTCCTCGGGATTGATTTCCGTGGGCCAAACTTTGCGATGCTCCTGGATGCCATACATCGCCTTCATCGCGTCGGACTCCTTTGAGATGTCCAGCGCCTCCGGCGCGGCGAGCTGCATCTTGGCGGCGAGTTCGTAGCTCTTGATGCGGCTTTCCAAACGTGAGTCTTCCTCGCGCACTGCCATGTGTTGGCGGTTCAACTGCTCCAACAACGCGAACCCATCGCGATCCGACTTCGCACTGATGTAGCGGACACTTTTGTGCGGAAACAGATCCGCGATGGGCGTCTCCGCGCCGGGATAAATGATGGTGCCCGCATGCTGCGAAGGCAAAAACGCGCTGTCCCAGTTCTTCGGCCCGTTCGAGGCGAAACCGCGATGATCAGGCAGCACGACGAAGGTCGGCAGATTGTCACTGATGGAACCGAGCGCGTAGCTCACCCAGCAGCCCACGCCCGGAAAGCCGGGTAGATTGAAGCCCGTGGCCTGCAACAACGTGGCCTGTGAATGAATGCCGGTCTTGCCGACCATGTTATGCACGAAGGCCATGTCATCGGCACAGGCACCGAGCGGCGCAACGGCCTCGCTCAGCATCCGCCCGCTCTTTCCATAGGGCATGAACTCCCACACCGGCTTCTTCCACGGCCCGAGTCCGTTTTGAAACGCCTCCACCTTCTCGCCGAAATCCGCATCTTCGCCATGATGCTTGATCAGCGCTGGCTTGTAATCAAACAGGTCGATGTGCGACGCCGCACCGCCCATGAAGAGCTGCACCACGCGTTTCGCCTTCGGTGCGACAACCTGCGAACGATGCGAGGTCTCCGCACTCGCCAGCGAATGAAACGCGAGCGCGCCGAAGCCTTGTCCGGAGGTTTGTAGAAGCTGGCGGCGGGAAAACATGGGAATGGCACTCATTCATACGTCGCTCGCCAACCGCGCCTTGTCACGCAATCGCGGCTCACTTCACAATCACCCACGGCATCCAGTAAGCCTGCACCATCACCAGCACGCCCATCAACAGCGCCAAAGCCACGCTGTGCCAGAACACACTGCGCAGCACGG
>JBDNIB010000379.1:0-3773 GCA_041688535.1 Prosthecobacter sp. | reverse complement strand
GTTTCACGAGATTGCCGTTGGTGGCGAGCAGTTTGAGCGCGGCGTCGGTGCTCATGGCTGGCAGCTTGTCTTTGAGGCCCAGACTGCGGTAATCCTGGCCGGAGACGTTGAAGAGTTTGCGCAGATCACCACCGTGCGCGGCGAGCATGGCCTTGAGTTCGGTCAGCGACGGCGGTGTTTCGCGAATGACGGCTTCTGCGCAGGGGATCGCGTGCTGCTTGAGCCACTTGAGGGCGTTCTTGCAGGTGGAGCAGCCGGAGTATTGGTAAACTTTGAGCATGGGTGGTCAGGTGGGAATGCTACTCATCCAGGACTCAAATTCGGGCGGCACTTTGGCCTCGAAGTTCATGGGCTGATCGTGGATGGGATGGAGGAAGGAGAGTTTCCAGGCGTGCAGCATCAGGCGCGGCACGACCAAGCGCTGCCGCGAGGGCTGGGCGTAAATGGGATCGCCGAGGATGGGGCATTGCAGCGTCTCCTTCATGTGAACGCGGATCTGATGCGTGCGGCCGGTGAGCAGGCGGCATTGGATGAGGGCGCAGCCTTGATCCACGGCGAGCTGTTGCCACTCGGTGACGGCTTCTTTGCCTGCGCCATCGAGCAGGATGGCCATGCGCTTGCGGTCCACGGGATGTCGGCCCAGGAAGTTCTGAATGCGGCCTCCGCTTTCCTTCGGCACGCCATTGACTGCGGCGAGATAGATTTTCGTCAGCCGCCGTTCGGCAAATGCCTCAGTGAGGCGGCGGTGGGCGATGTCGTTTTTTGCTACGACGATGCAGCCGCTGGTGTCCTTGTCGAGGCGATGGACGATGCCGGGGCGCATCTCCCCGCCAATGCCGCTGAGGTCGGCGATGTGATGCAGCAGCGCGTTTACCAGCGTGCCGTCGGGATTGCCATCCGCCGGATGAACGACCAGGCCGGATTGCTTGTCCAGCACCACGATGTCAGAGTCCTCATACAAAACCGTCAACGGAATGTCCTGGGCTTTGATCTCCACGGCGGCTACCTCGGGGATCGTGACATGAATTTGATCCCCGCTCCTCAACGTGCTGCCGATTTTGGCTGGTTTGCCATTCAACGTGACGTGGCCCTCACGGATCAAGTCCTGGAGCCGCGAACGCGACATGTCCGACAAGCGCCGGGTGAGGTGCTTGTCGAAACGCTCGCCGATATCAGGGGTTTCAGAAATGGTCCAATTCACTCAACATACTCAAGATTCAAATTAATCAGGCAATCTGTAATTTCTGGCATTGAGTATGCGATGCTGCTATGAACAAAACCCCCAACTCCACTTTTGCCTCCCGTCCTTGAACAATCTTATCTGAGCACCTGTCCTGTCTGCCAGGGCCAGATCGACGTGACGTCGCTGGAGCCGTTCACGAAGCTGAAATGCCCGTTCTGCGGCCAGATGGTACGGGTGCGGCGGCGTTTCGACCATTTCATGATCGTCCGCCAGATTGGCGAGGGCGGCATGAGCCGGGTGTTTGAGGCGGAAGACGAGACTCTGGGCCGCCGGGTGGCGCTGAAAATCCTCAACCGCCAGTACAGCCGCGATTCCACTCGGCTGGAGCAGTTCCGCCAGGAGGCGCACATCACTGCGAACGTGATGCACCCGAACGTCATCAAGCTCTACTCCGTGGGCTACGACCAGGCGTATTTCTACATCGCCATGGAGCTCGTCGGTGGCGGCAGCCTGGAGCAACGCATCAAAAAGGAGGGCCACCTCAAGGAGGCCGAGGCCTTGCGCATCGGTCGTGAGGTGGCCGAGGGGCTGCGTGCCGCCCAGCAGCTCAGTTTGATTCACCGCGATGTGAAGCCGGCGAACATCCTGTTCACCGAGACCGGCACCGCAAAGGTGGTGGACTTCGGCCTGGCGCTGTTTGCAGATCGTGGTGGCGACCAGTCCGGCGAAATCTGGGCCACCCCCTTTTATGTGGCCCCGGAAAAGGTCATCGACAACAAGGAGGACTACCGCAGCGACATCTTCAGCCTCGGTGCCACGCTCTACCATGCGATGACCGGCAATCCACCGCACAAGGCGGACACCAATTCCATCGAGGATTTGCGCCGGATCAAAGCCAAGCTCGTCACCCTTGGCGAATCTGGCCTGCGTTTCGCCCCGCGCACCGAGCACGTCATCAATGGCATGCTCAGCACCAATCCGGCTGCACGCTTTTCCAACTACGACGAAGTGGTGGACGAAATACGCCTAGCCGAGGGGCTGCTGGACCGTGGCGGCGTGAAACGTCGGCTGTTTTCCCGCCGTGCTCGATTGATCACCGCCGTGGCTGCCGCCATCGCGCTGGCCTATGGCATGGGCTGGCTGTTGCGTGAGGGCGGGCAGCGGCGTGTCGGGGCAGCGATTCAGATTTCCGCCGCCGGTGAGCGCGAGCTGGACGGCAGCGGGGTGACGCTGAAGGCGGACGAAGCGGGTAAGAAGACCGTCTCCGAGCGCTTCACCGCAGCCCGGCAGGCCATGCTGGATGAGTTGCATTTCGCCGAGGCCCAGGACTTGTTCGCTCAGTTGGTCAAGTCGAAGGAAGCCCTGCCGTCCACGCAAAACTGGGCGATCTTCAATGCCGCGCTGTGCGATCTCATGCGCGATCGAAAAAAGCATGCCTCGGAGCATTTCCAAAGTCTTTCCACGGCCCCCGAGCTGAATGGTCTCGCTCCGTTCTTTACTCAAATCAAAGGGCGCATGGCGGGGCAGTTCACCCTGGGCGTGCCGCTCAGTGAACTGGGTTACAAGACGAACAATGAGGAACTGCTGGGCTACCTCGCCCAGGGGCTGGCCGAATGGCACTACGGCGACTGGCGGCTCGGTGCCGAGGAACTGCAGTTTTTCCAGGAGCATCTTGCCGCTCTCCGCCCAGCCACTGACAGCACTGCGGCGAACTCCCTCGACTGGCTCGCGCTCTACAGCAAGCTCGTGGACTACTACAAGCCGGACTTTGCCCTGGTGAGCACCGCCTTGAAACAGCGCAGCTCTGAAAATATTGCTGAACTGCGCACCGCGCTAGCCGAGGTCGAGCAGACGCGCAAAAAAATCAAAACCAACGGAGCCTTTGACAGCATCATTGGAAAATGGGAGTCGGGTCTCAAGCGCGAGATGGCCCGCATGAAACTGGAGGAGCAGCAGGTGCAGATGCAGGAGGACAAAAAACGCCGCCAGGCCGACCTCGAACTGCTCGCTGACGTCAGCGCACTAGCCCCGCAGCTTGTCCAGGGCTACGACTACGCGCGGGCGATTGACCTCCTCGGTGGCACGCGGCTGGAAACCAGTGATGTGCGTGCTGCGCTCGACGGTCGCCTCTATCTCTACACCCAATCGCGCGATTTTGTGAAGCAGCTCGCCGCAGACCTGAGCCGCCAGAGCTGGAACGGCACCATCACACGTCGCGAGGGTGGGCAGATGACTGGACGCATCACGATCACCGCCAATGGCACCCTGGTGAGCGTCGCCCTGGAGCGCGGCACCCTGTCACTGCCCTTTGACAGTCTCACGCCGGAATCCCTCGTGGAGATTGCCCAGGCATTCGGCTCCCAGATCACCGACTCCACGGATTATTATCGTCGCCAGGAGATCATCGCCGCGTTTGCCCGGCTCAATGGTCTCACCCAGCTCTCCGCCACCATCGCTGCCCAGCTCATGGAGGAAAATCGTCCTTTCCGCGCCCGTTGGATGAAGGTGATGGAAGCCGGGATTTGAGTCCTGCTGAAAATAATTTCACGGCAGGTGTAACGCCGCGCGGTTTTTTTGGTAAATCCAGATG
>JBDNIB010000378.1:0-5965 GCA_041688535.1 Prosthecobacter sp. | reverse complement strand
GCTTCTTTTTGGGGTCGTTGGCGGCGGTCTGTGGGCTGGTGTAGAGCAGCTCGTTGCTGAGAACTTTACCGCTATCGTCGGTTTTGAGCGCCCAGATTTTGCCGAGCACGAAGTCGCCATAGATGTAGGCACCTTGTAGCTCAGGCAACGCGTTGCCGGAGTACACGCTGCCGCCGGTGATGCTGAGACCCTCAGCGTGGTTGTAAGAGTGGATCGGCTCGATGAACTTGGCGTCGGCGGGTGGCGTGTCGGTGTTCAGGGGGAAGGCGGCGGGGCCTTCGCGGAACTGCCAGCCGTAATTGCCGCCGTTGGTGATCCAGTTGATTTCTTCCCAGATGTCCTGGCCGACATCGGCGCACCAGAGGCGGCCCTTGGCGTCAAAGCTTAGGCCCCAGGGGTTACGGATGCCGTTGGCGTAGATCTGCGGCAGGGCATTGACGCCATTGGCGTACGGATTGTCGGCGGGGATGCCGTAGGCGTTGCTGTACTCGCGGCCGTTGACGTCAATGCGCAGGATCTTGCCATATAGCGTGGCGTTGAGCTGGGACATCTTCAATTCGCCGTTGCGCTTCGAGTTGTCGCCGACACCGATGTAGAGCAGACCGTCGGGCCCGAAGACGATGTTGCCGCCGTGGTGGTTCCAATTGATGAGCGGGATTTCGAGCAGGCTGCGCTCGGATTTTTCATCGGCCTTGTCGCCGCTGGCCTTCATTTCGGTGACGACGAGGCGTTTCGGCATCTGCAGCGTGTAGCAGAGGTAGAAGAGGCCGTTGTCCTTGAACTTGGGATGGAAAGCGAGGCCGTTGAGACCTTCTTCAAACGAGCCGTCCTTCGCCTCCATGCTGCGGGTGCTGAGGTCGAGGAAGGTTTTCGTCTCAGCGGATTGCGCGTCCTTGGACAGAATGAGGATCTGGCCGCGCTGGAGCGCGAGGAACTGGCGCGCGCTGCCATCCGGCGGAATCACGACGGCGATGGGCCGCTCGGTGGCGACTTTTTCGTAAACGCGGGTGAGCTTGTGGGTGTCGGCAGCGCTGATGGCTGACGCAAACAGGGCAAGGAGGAGGATGGGGCGCATAAGAGGTAAGATAGTCAGTCTATGCGGGCCGGGTCTTGCATGGCAATGACGATTTTCTCTGCATGACCAGATGAACTATCGGTTTGCCAGATTTGGCAGTTCGCATAATCTCACTGGCATGAGCCTTGAGTCACTGATGCAGGAAGCAGCCAAGCTGGACGATGCCGAAAACCGTCGGCTGAGCGCCTATTTGATTTCCCTGCGAAACTCCAGAGAACCTGGCCACGCAGAGAAAATGACGCGGCTGATTGACGACAAGGACCCGAACAACTGGGTGACACTTGAGGGACTTGATCGTCGCCTCGGGCTGGAGTCATGAATGAGTGCCGTCTGCTCATTGCTAACGAAGTGCTGGTCTATTTGGAGAGCCTCAAGAAGCGAGATCGGCTAAGTTTGAGGAATCGGTTTGTGCAGATCGCCATGCATCCAGGCGATTTCGCGGGCTTTCGCGAGAGGGATGTGGTGGATCGCATCTTGGATGTGAATGTTCTTGGCTGCTTTGCGATCACCTATTGGTGGGACTTTGCTGATCGAGATGTGAAGATACTGAAGGTTGGGATCGCCGACCGTTGACCGTCTGCCGATTGGCTCTACTCTGCGCGCCCCGTATTACCCGCCATGAGCAACGCCACCGCCATCACCCCCACCCGCGAAAAAGATTTCCCCGAATGGTACCAGCAGGTCGTGCGTGCCGCTGACATGGCGGAGAACTCCGAAGTGCGCGGCTGCATGGTGATCAAGCCTTGGGGCTACGGCCTCTGGGAAAACATCCAGCGCCAGCTTGATGTGAAATTCAAGGAGACCGGCCATGTGAACGCCTACTTCCCGCTGCTCATCCCACTGAGCTATCTCGAAAAAGAAGCGCAGCATGCCGAGGGCTTTGCCACCGAGTGTGCTGTGGTCACGCATCATCGCCTGGAGGTGCAAAAGCAGCCGGACGGCACGACGAAGATGATCCCCACCGGCGAACTGGCCGAGCCGTTGGTGATTCGCCCGACCTCAGAGACGATCATCGGAGCCGCGTTCGCCCGTTGGGTGGAAAGCTATCGTGATCTGCCGCTGCTCATCAACCAGTGGTGCAACGTCATGCGCTGGGAGATGCGCCCGCGGCTGTTCCTGCGCACTGCCGAGTTCCTCTGGCAGGAAGGCCACACCGCGCATGAAACCGCCGAGGAGGCCATCGCGGAGACACGCACCATGCACAAAGTGTATGAGGACTTCCTGCGCGATCATCTCGCCATTCCGGTGATCCCTGGCGAGAAAACGGAGCGCGAGCGCTTCCCTGGTGCCGTGCAGACTTTCACCGTCGAGGCGATGGTGCAGGACCGGAAGGCCATCCAGGCCGGTACGTCGCATTACCTCGGTCAAAACTTCGCCAAAGCCGCGAACATCCAGTTCCTCGGCCGTGACAACACGCGCCAGCTTGCCCACACCACGAGTTGGGGCGTCAGCACCCGTCTCATCGGCACGCTGATCATGGCGCATGGAGATGATGACGGCGTCATCATCCCGCCACGCGTGGCACCGAACCAAATCGTCATTTTGCCCATCACACCGAAGCCGGAGACGCGGGATGCGGTCATCGCCGCCTGCGAAGCGCTGGCGAAGACGCTGCGCGCACAGACTTACGCTGGTGAACCGCTGCGCGTACATGTGGACAAGCGCGACCTCCAGGGCGGCGCGAAGAACTGGGAATGGATCAAAAAAGGCGTGCCGATGCGCCTCGAAATGGGGCCGCGTGACATCACCAGCCGCAGCGTGGCGGTCTGTCGTCGCGATCAGGGGCCGAAGGCGAAGGAATTCGTGCCGAAGGAGGAGTTTCTGCAGAACGTGGTCGAGCGTCTCGAAGAGATTCAGGATGTCTTGCTCACGCGTGCCACCGCCCTGCGCGATGCGAACATGAAGAAGCTCGAAACCTTCGACGAATTCAAAGCCTTCTTTGCCGAGGATAATGAAGGTGGCTTCGCCCTCATGCACTGGGCCGGCAGCAGCGACGATGAGGACACGCTGAGCAAGGACTTGAAAGTCACCATCCGCTGCATCCCGCACGTTGATCAGTTTGCCGAGGAAGGCAAGTGTATCCTCACCTGCAAGCCTAGCACTCACCGCGTGGTGTTTGAGCGCAGCTACTGAGTTCGTTTAGCGGATGAAGTAACTCAGATTTTCCAGCTCCACCGCCAGATCCACGCTGTTCACCACGACGTGTTCTGGCACGTCGAGCACCGTGGGGGAGAAGTTCAGGATGGCCTGGATGCCGTGGTCCACCAGATCGTTGGTGACGGACTGCGCATTGCTCGCAGGCACCGTGAGGATGGCTATCTTGACGTTTTGGCGGCGGATGAAGTCGGGCAGCTCAGGCATGCCCAGCACGGGCACATTGATCTGCGGTAGCTTGCGCGGCGTGAGATCGAAGGCAGCGGCGATTTCGAAGCCTTCTTTGCGGAATCCGCCGTAGCGCAGCAGTGCCGCGCCCAGATTTCCGACGCCGACGAGGATCACTGGCTGCAGCTTGTTCTGGCCGAGCACGTCGCCGATGGTCGAACTCAGGGCGTCCACATTGTAGCCGAGTCCGCGCGTGCCGAGCTGGCCGAAGTAGGCCAGATCCTTGCGCAACTGGGTGGACTTCACCCCGGCGGCCTTCGCCAGCGCGGCGGACGACACCGTGTCCACTTGGTTCTCCCGCAGCCGGTGCAGGCAGCGCTGGTAGATCGAGAGCCGATAGATCGACTTGCGGGGAATGTCTATTTTACTGGGCATTGGGTGAAGTATGTGAATTTTCACCCAAATGCAGCAGAAGTCAAACCTGCCAACTTGTGAGGACCGTCACCTTTGCGGCCCAGCCCGTGGCGTGGGGCCTTTTCTCACCGGTGATGGGTCAGCGATGCGCTGCTCGACCGGGATTTGAAGATTCTGCTCCAACATCTTCAGGAACTCGATCAGACCAGGGGTGGATTTGTTGGCATCGTGCAGCGGTTTCAAAATAGCGTAGCCCTTCCGCCAGGACTCCAGGTCGTTCGATTGCGCGTAGGCGAAGCCGGCGAAGCGCTCGGTGAAGTTGAGTCCGCCATGCTGAAAAGCATTCCAGTAGGCGTCCCCGGCGGCTTTGAAGTCCTTGCTACGGCCCCAATGGATTTCGGCGAGTTTTTGCCACAGGCGCGGGTTGTCCGGTTGAAATTTCAGACCCTCCTCCAGAATCTCGACGCCGCGCTTTACATAGTCGTGGAAGAGCTGGCCGCGTAGCGCGGGCTTGAGTTCCTCGTTGTAGAGGTAATACGAGGCCGCATTGAAGGCCATGTGCCACGCCGCCTCCTCCCAGTAGCTGGAATTACGCGGCTGCAGGCGGGTGGCGAGCTTGTAGAGGCTGTCCACCTTCGCCCAATTCACATGCGTGAACTCCACATGGGCACGGAGCTGGAAAATGCAGGCTGCCAGCCCGCGCAGACCGCCCAAGGATGCCGCGATGCCCGCCTGCCCGAGATTCTCTCCCACACCGAGCCGGATCGGCTCCTCCAGCATCTTCGCCTGCCGCAGATCAGCCGTCACCCGCTGCTCCAGCGGCAGCTTCACCACGCCAAAGACCAGCAGCACCGCGATCGCCTGGAGTTCTCGTTTCATAGCTCTTTCTCCACAAACAGCAGGTGCGTGGCGAAGAGATACACCGTGACGTAGAGCGCGGCGATGCCGGTCATGTCAAACACGGCTGCCCATGGCACGATCTCGCCGCTCACCACGCTGTCCACGATGTCGAATTGCGCTAGATCGGGACAGATCGCGGCCAGCAGCAGAGCTGCGACGCGGCCTGCCATGCCGGAGAGATGTGGTTGGAAGAAAAACTCACGGATCAGCGCCTCACGATGACCGATGATCGTGACGCAGAGGGTGATGACGATGGTGAACAGCGTGGAGCTGGCGATGCTGGAGAGCAGCAGCGCCACGGTGGTGACGACGGTGGCCTTCAAAAAGATGGCCCACACAGCCCAGTGCAGGTTCCAGGTCAGTCCCTGCTTCGCCACGATCTCCTGGATCTGCGTCACGTTTTCGGCCGTGGCCATTTTTTCGAACTGAAGGTTGGCGACCGCTGCATCGAGCAGCATGGACTGCCGCAGCCACAGGATCAGGCTGAGCACCGCATCCATCACGATGAGGCCGCCGCCGATGAGCATCAGCACGCCCAGCAGCTTGCCGAGCAGATAGTCAAAGCGCGGCACCGGTTTCGACAGGATCGTGTAGAGCGTGCGGTCCTCCAGATCCTTCGGCAGCAGCAGGGCGGTGGACACGATACCGATGACGATGCTGAATATCTGTAGTGCGCCCAAGGTGACGCTTTTTAGCAGATTAAGCTGCTGCTCGGGATTGATCACCGAGAATGCAAAACCTGCGCCGACCGCCAGCAGGCAGAACAGCACCAGGAAGGCGAGGATCTTCATGCGCACGAGCTGCGTCACGGTGGCCATGGCCAGCGTCCATACGCGTCGCGGCGAGAAACGCACTCGGGGTTGCCTAGCGACGGCGGAATTGGGGGCGGCATCGCTCATGGCTTTTTCAATTCGTCAGTGGCTTCGAGGAACAGGCGTTCCAGTGTGGTGCGCGGGTGGCCGCTGCGTAGAATTTTCGCACCGTTGCCTGCGGCTTTGACCATGGCGTCGATTTGTGCCAGCAGGGCAGGGGAGGCGTTTTCCAGCACCATTTCTGTCTGGTTTTCCACCGCGATCAGTTCTTCCAGCTGGCCCTCACACACCATGCGGCCATGCGCCATGATGCCCACGCGGTCGCACACCTCCTGCATCTGCTCCAGTAGGTGGGAGGTGACCAGCACGGTGATGCCACGGGTGCGGAACTCGATGATCAGGTCGCGAATCTTGCGTGAGCCAGCCCGATCGACGCCAGCCG
>JBDNIB010000377.1:0-4525 GCA_041688535.1 Prosthecobacter sp. | reverse complement strand
GGCATCGCGCGCGTGTCGCAGCATGGCGTCAGAGAAGGAGGAAAAGTAAATGTAGACGCTGAACAGATCGACTGGCGGAACGGTATCGGTGATCTGCATGAGCCAGCAGTCAGCACAGACAAAGACGGCCAACGGAAAGCGCGGTTCAGGTTTGCCGAGATCTTCGGGGCGCAGGAGATTGTTCGCCAGCGGTTGGAGACCGAGATCGATGACGGGATGGGCGCGGGCGGATCCGCAGGAACGACAGCGATGGGCTTCTTGCATGGTTGGCTTTAATGGGTCCATGTTAAGCCCGACTTTCGGGCCTGTGCGGCGTATTCGGTAATCTGATTTTGGGTGAATGCCAGCATGTGGGCATTTTTTTCCGTGTGGCGGGTGCGGTACCACGCTGCCGTGGCCTGCGTGGCCGCAGCAAAGTCCCAAACCGGTCGCCAACCGAGCAGCCGCGTGGCTTTCTCATGGCTGAGCGTGAGCCGAGTGGCCTCCGGCAGGGCGTCCGGGGCTGGCCGGGATTCCCAGTGGCCGGGCCAGGCGGTGAAGAATGCTTTGACGACCTCCCCGACGCTGCGCTCGGATTCGGGATCAGGGCCAAAATTGACATTGAGCAGCTCTTTGGAGCTGGGATTGGCAAAGAGATGCAGGCCGACGCTCAGGTAGCCGCTGAGACATTCCAGCACATGTTGCCAGGGGCGCGTGGCGGTTGGGTTGCGTAGGATGACTGACTCGCCCGCGACTTGTGCACGCACGCAGTCAGGCAGGATGCGATCAGCGGCGTAATCACCGCCGCCGATGACGTTTCCGGCCCGGACGGAGGCGATGCGTCCGCGACCGTCTTCACGCGAGAAAAATGATGCGTGCCAAGCGGCCACAATGAGTTCTGTGGCGGCTTTGCTCATCGAATATACGTCGTGCCCACCGAGTGGGTCGTCTTCGGAGAAGGGGCGCCCGTGGTTCTGGTTGAGGTAGCATTTGTCACTTGTGACCACGATGACTGGCGCGGGGCAGTTCGTCGCGCGGACGGTTTCCAGCAGCAGTGCGGTGCCCCAGGCGTTCACCGAAAACGTTTCCAGCGGTTCCGCATACGAGAGGCGCACTAGCGGCTGCGCGGCTAGGTGCATGATAAGGTCTGGTTTGGCGGTCTCAATGGCGGTGGCCAGCGTTTCACGGTCGCGCAGATCGGCGATCCACTCGTGCTCCAGGACGTCGCGTGGGATGAAGTACTTGAGGTCTTCCGCGTGCAGTGGTGCCAACGCATAGCCGCTGACTTTGGCCCCGAGCGAGTGCAACCACAGCGTGAGCCATGACCCTTTGAAGCCGGTGTGACCGGTCACCAGCACACGTTTTCCATGGTAGATGGAGCCGAACATCACCAAGTTTTCCAAGGGGCTTTGCCTTCGTCCCACATCTTGTTCAGCATCTCAAATTCGCGGAAGGTATCCATGCACTGCCAGAAGCCGGGGTGGCGATAGGCTCGCAGTTGCCCTTTTGCGGCCAGCCGCTGGAGAGGTTCGCGCTCAAGAATGCAGGAGTCGCCAGTCAGGTAGTCTTTCACCTTGCTGTTCAAGACCATGTAGCCGCCGTTGATGAAGCCGCTTTCCTGTGCGGGCTTCTCCTGAAACGAATAAACTTTGCCCTCATTGAGTTCTAACATGCCAAAGCGGCCTTCGGGTTGAACGGCGGTGATAGTGGCCAGCGCGGACTGCTCGTAATGAAATTTGACCGAGGCGGAAATGTCCATGTTGGTGACACCATCGCCGTAGGTCATCAAAACGTCTTCGTCGCCGACATGCTGCATGGCCCTGAGCAGTCGTCCTCCTGTTTGCGTGTTCATCCCGGTTTCCAGCAGGGTCACGGTCCAGTCCTCCTCGTCATGAGTGTTGTGATAGATGATCTGGGGGTTGCGACCGAGTTTAAGCGTCACGTTACTGCGGTTCCAAAGATAGTTGCGGAAGTAGTCCTTGATGATTTCACCTTTGTAACCCAGGCAGAGAACGAAATCGGTATAGCCATGCTGGGCATAGGATTTCATGATGTGCCAAAGGATCGGCTGCCCGCCGATGGGTACCATGGGCTTCGGTCGGTACTCTGTTTCTTCCCGAAGGCGGGTGCCGAGTCCCCCACATAGTAAGATGACTTTCATGGTGGAGATAGCTAGGAGGGAATCGTTGAGGCGGCGATTCCTTGAATGCGCGATTCATGGGCTGAATGCGACGCGGGGCGTTTGGCATCCTCGTTATCGGCCCAAATTATATATTCCAGTGCGTTCTTGAAGGGCCATTTGGGTTTCTTTCTTCGTTTTAACAAGGCTTCGATTTTGGCGATGCCAAGAAACTTGCGGGCTTTTCCTCCGAGGTAGCGGATGAAGGCTTCTCTGGCAAAAGTAATTGAACCCAGTTTGGACTGGACGTCATTGCGGATATCAGGCTTCTGTTGATTGAAGGCATCCTGCCAATTTTTTAAGTGATGCTTGATGGGAAGCCCCCTTGCTTTCATTTTCCAAATGTACGAGTAGTTGGCAACAAAGTAATTCACGAGATCTATAGGCGGCAGAGCTGCAAAATCCGGCATGGCTTTAATTTTTGCGTATTCATTGTACGCACCATTTATGACTGAAACAGTCTTGATAGGCACATGATCATAATACATGGTCTCGCAGGTCTGGTTTTCACGGTTAAACCTTTTGAACGACTCACCTTTGGTGTTGTCCGCGTTTTTTCCATTGCTCAATTTGTTGTACGCATGCACGAATAGTGCTTCGTCCCAGAGCGATATTTTATCGGTATTCCGCAGGATTTGCAGAGCCCCCCCGGTTGCGGGGTCGAGACCCAAGCAAAGCCTTCCTGGCGGGTTGATGAGAATCTTGTTCACAAGATTTCTGCTCATGAATCCATAATTAGGATTCGGCATGAAAGGGCCAGCGTCCATATCGCGAGCAATTTGCGTCAATATCTCCTAAGACGAGCGTTGTTGGAGTTCACCGGTTGTCTTCGACTTCGCGATTCGCGGGGGGGCTTCGTTGTCAATAATGCAGTCCACTCTCCAAGCGAGGAAATCGGTTTCGCAGGACTTCAAAACCTCCGAAATTCTCTGTAAGGCTCTCTGTCTTAAAAAGTTTTTGTCCTGTAAATAGGTGACGTACGATCCCCGCGCTTCGATGATCCCCCGCTCCTAATTGTCGGTCATGCTCAAGCCGCCGGTTCTTATGTATTTGAGCCGGGTATCATGAAATCCCGCGCAAACAGCACGCGTGTCATCAGAATCATCGTTATCCACGATGATCAATTCCCAGTCGGGGCATGTTTGCCGAAAGACGGTGGTGATCGCTTGAAACAGGACCTGACTCCGATTTTTCGTGGGAATGATGATGGAAAATAAAGGAGGCATGGTGTCAGGGTAGGTTAAACAAGTCATAGAATGCCCTTGGTCAAGCCATACCATCTGCTGAATTGACGCGTTTGGGAGCGAAATTGCCCCGGACTGCCTCCTGCCTGTTCAAAGCGATGGGCACTGTGCCAGTAACGTCTGGCGATGTCTCGCCCATAGTCGCGTCTTTCGCCGTTGATTCCGACAAGCATTAATTCCTTCAATTTCTCTAAATAGGCGACCCAGGTATGCCACTCTTCTGGAGTGGGGAGGTAATATGAAGACCAACGATCTTGGTAGTCGAAAACTGGGGCGACCCTGCAGCCGGTGAGTTTGAATCTAAAAGTTTGGCGGATTCCGGAGCGGACCGCTTCAGTTTCGACGCGGTGAACGCGGCTCGTCTGATTCGGATGGACACGGTAATCCAGGACGACTTTATCTAAATTAGCCAGTCGCGTTTGAAAAAATAACCGCGTCCAGAGTTCGAGATCCTCCTCTAATGGACCGAGAGTTTCGTCGTAACCGCCGAAGGCCAAAATATCTTTTCGACGATAGGCGACGGTTGGATGGTTCAAGGCGTTGGACCAATTGAGCCGGTAGCCGATCTCTGCATGGGTAAGCGGCACTCGGGGTGACTTTCCTGGCGTATCCATGTTCCGAATCTGCCCGCCCAGGACGGTGATTTCGGGATGGTTTTGCAAGTGGCGGAACTGGAGTGCGAGCCGGTCGGGATGCGCGATGTCGTCGCTATCCATCCGAATGACAATTTGGGACTGAAGTGTGCGCAGTCCCTTGTTCAGGGAGCGGGATACGCCAATGGAGGTCTCATGATGGATTACTTGTACGCGCGGATCCGCGATGCTCTCCAAGTATTCCCTGACGGACGCTTCTGAGCCATCGTTGATGATGAGAAACTCAAAATCACGATGGGTTTGATTCAAAATGCTTGCGACTGCCAGTTTGACGTGGGGAAGACGGCCGCGGCATGGCATCAGAACTCCGGCGGATGCTGTCATGAGCGCCATCCCGGAGAGATTTGCACCCAATGGGCGGGTAAGATGCTGGCAGCCGAAGGTCCCTTGGATGCGTCATTCATCCATCGGGAAGGTGCCAGGGTTATGCCGTCCGGGCTTCCGAGCCAAGCACCCCACCAACTGAAGGT
>JBDNIB010000376.1:0-9835 GCA_041688535.1 Prosthecobacter sp. | reverse complement strand
TCGGCATCATGGACATCCCGATGGACTTCGACACCATGGCGCAGTGCGGCACCATGGCCGGCTCCGGCGGCGTCATCATCATGGACGACAGCCGCAGCATGACCTGGGTCATCAACAACCTGAACGCCTTCTACGCCCACGAATCCTGCGGCCAATGCACCCCCTGCCGCGAAGGCAGCCTGTGGATGAAGAAGATCAGCGACCGCATCGTCGCTGGTGACGCCAGCCCCGACGATGTGGACGTGCTGGAGACCGTCGCGAACCAGATCGAAGGCAAGACCATCTGCGCCTTCGGCGAAGCCGCCTCCTGGCCCACCCAAAGCTTCATCAAAAAATTCCGCGACGAACTCAAAGGCGACTGCAAACCGGATCTCGCCGGCAAGATCGTCAACGCAGAGACGCTCGTCGCTGCGGCGGGATTGGTAAGCTGATGTGGAACGCCGATGAGGCGCTCGCAGTCATTCGGAACTCGACAGAGAGAGGCTCTATCGGGTAAAACAATGGCATGAATGACGAACGTCGTATCGACCGCATGGCTGGATGCTCACACCTTGGGAAGTTGATTCTTGGGCTAGCCGCCGTGGTATTGGCGGTCTATTGCGTGCTCAACTTGCGTCAATGCGGTTACATCACGAACAGACCAGACTTGATTGCGCGAGATCGGCAAATGATCAAAAGTCTTCATATCGCCATTCAATCGTATATTTTGGAATACAATGGCTTTCCCGTCCCTGGTTCCGATTCACTGAACACTGACGTGTCCAGCCGTTCACGCGGGCCCATGCTGTCGGCTCTCAATGGCGTCAAAACAAGTGCGCTAAATCCTCGCGCGATCATGTTTATCGAGTTTCCGATGGGTAGAGACCGCAAATACGGCATTTGGCAAGACGGCACCGAATGGGTGCTCAGTGATAGCTGGGGCGAGCCTTACTACTTCGTCCTCGACACCAAAAAAGACGACAAGATCGCCAATCCCGAGTTTGGAGCGGACCAATCCGATCCCGCCTATGCGAAGCGCTGCCAAAACAATCCGCCATTACCAGAACTAAAATCACAAGTTATCATTTATTCCTCCGGCCCAGATCGTGATCCCAAGACCTGGCACGACAACATCTGCTCCTGGCGGTAGTAACAAGCGTTCAGCAATGGAGACAGGCTCAGTCTTCCCGCAGGGGCAGCAGCTTGATGCGTTCGCGGAAATCATCGATCACGGCAAGACAGCCAGCCGCCAGCTCCTTGGCAACGCGCTTGATAATGGCTGCGATGCGACGCTGGCAAAGCGGGTCGAGTTCGTTGCGCAGCCTCAGCAGCACCACGCTCGGGCCTGCGGCCCTCGTTGAGGCCAGCAGCCAGGGAAAATCGAGATCCTGTGTCAGAATCACGGCTCCATGCTTCCCCGCCCATTCGAGAATGACGACGTCCGCGTCCGATATGCCACCCACCTCCCGCCAATGAACCGCGTCCAAACCCTCAAGGCGCAGAATGGCTGTCCATTCGACGCTGAGGTTCATGTCGATCACCACTTTCACGCGGCGGCGGCAAACTCGATCTCACGCTCGTCCACCCGCATGGCCGCGAAAGCCAGACAGGCATCAATGTCCGCAGCTTCGAGGTCCGGGTAGGCAGCAAGGATGCGCTCATGGGAGTTTCCGGCGGAAAGCAGGCGCAACACATTGGCAACGGTGATGCGCATGCCGCGAACGCAAGGCCTGCCGGTCATGATTCGCGGGTCGATGGTGATCCTGTTGAGCAGCTCGTTCATGCGGAATGATTAGCCCAAACGAAACGTTTGGCAATCTTGCTGATCCCGCTTCCAAGCCGCGTCCTACTCTTGCGCCTTCCGAATCACCCGCACCGCGTAGATTTTCGCGGTCAGCGCTGACAACTTGACCGGTTCTTTGTCATCCCGCAGCGGATCACGCGCCAGATACTCCTGACCGTCCTTGCCGACGATCACGCACCAGTGCTGGATGCCGCCGAGGAGGAAATACTTCACCACGGGATACGCGCCGTGCTCCAAGGCCGCATCCATCACCTTGTGGCTTGATCCAGGATGATAATCTGCGGTGAGCTTGTCCGCCGTCACGCGCGGTATCGCATTCCACACCACCCAGCCTTGCGGCAGAAAGCCATCGGCTTTTTTCAGGCGCTCGTTCAATTCCTTCGGCGTGAGTTTCACGCCGAGATTCGAGCAGGCCATCGCCACACTGCTCACGAGACAGCCGTGGCTACCCAGGGTGCAGTCGGAATGGCCTAGCTGATCCGCCGCCCAGCGTTGGTCCTTCTGCAAATGCGTCTTCCCACTGTCTGGCAGTCGGATATGCAGATCTTTGCCGCCGGTGGAGGCAATCGCTGGTGCTAAGCGTGCCCAGCACGTCCGCAGCATCACACAACTGGTCGCCACGCTCACCAGAACCAGTAGCCCGATGATGGCGTAGCGGCGCATGGGCGAGACTTAATGATCCTTCTTCTCGCCATGCGTTTCCTTCTCGGCATGAGCAGCGGCCTTCGCTTCGCCGTGCGCTTTGTGCGGGCCTTCATGCAGCACCTGGGTTTCTTTCCAGGAGTGCTTGTCACAGGAAGAGGCGGCGAGAGCAATGACGGCGGCGCAGAGAAGAATCGAGACGTTTTTCATGGTGTTTTGGGTCCGCCATCCTATCGGGAGCCGCCCGTGGTGCAAATGGCAATTCATGCTGCAACATGACGCGTAAACCTGGCCCCATTTCAGCGACCGCACAAGCGCTCCAACACATTCCGCGTGATGCGGACGACAGCGGCGTCATTCCCTTGCAGGCCATGTGCCCAGTCGGTGGTGCCAGCGGTGAACACCGTGCCGCCGTTGGTGTAGATGCCGAGACAAGCAGCGCCAGTGCGGCCGATTTCCCACTTCTCATACCATTCTGCATCATCGGGGTGCCAGCGGACGGGACAGGTGGCAAGAACCTCAAAGGTTTTCGGTGTGCCGTCCTGATGCGTGGCGAAGGGGAGGCCATTTTTCCATTCGAGTTCGCAGCCGTCGCATTCGTAGCCGACGATGGTGTCCTTGCCACCGAACTTGCCGCCGTGCTTCATATCGGTGCCAGCGAAGATCCAGTGGTCAGGACGATGCACCTCGTATTCGGCGGGTTCTTCCATGAACTGGCCGTGGCTTTTGCGATAACCGCCAAAAAGGAAACCGACGCCGGTGAGCTCGTTTTCGGGCCACTTGAGCAGATGGTGACTCCACGCGGTGCTCAGCGTTTTGAAGTCACGCGTCGCGAAGACGGGGTCGAGGTGGTAGTTCTGCTTGCAGCAGGTGAAGGCGCGTCCGTCATCCTCGGCACGGACCTGCCAGCAGCAGGTGTTACCGCTGAAGAAGGCCACATTGCCACCTTTGGCGATCCAGGCTTCGAGGTTGTCGCGCATGGGCGTGCTCCAGTACTCATCGTGGCCGACGCTGAGGACGAGTTTGTAGCTGGCGAGCAACTCGGGGCGGAATTCGAGGTCATCATTGGCGGCAAACTCGAGCGGAAAGCCGTTTTTCTCCGCCCACTGCACAAACGGCAGCTCCCTGCGGCCAAATTGCGACTGGCCGGGCCGCTCGAAGCTCACGCGATGACCCTGGTTGTTCGAGAGGCTGTTGTAGGCATACACCGAGAAGCCGCCCCAGTTGTTGTAGGCGTTGTAGGTGTTCGTGCAGAGTTGCAGGAGGATCTTCGAGGTGGTGCCCGGTTTGCGCTGGCGCACGATGAAGAACGCGCTGCTTTCCGCCGTGCGGCGGCCACGATGCGTCCATTTTCCACCCGTGTCCGCCGCGCGCAGCACGACCTCATAGTAGCCGGATTTCCAATCAGCACCGACCGGCACGCGCACACTTTCGGGCCAGCGGCAGCCTTGGGCGGAGGCATCCTCCGGCACGGGTTGCACCTGGCCAGGCACATCGGCTTTTTTCCACACCACGTCACGCGTGGCACCGACACGGGCGACCTCAATCTCAAATTTCGCCGCTGTAGTGCTGACGTGCAGCGGAATTTCCTCGCCCTGGGTCACACTGCGCTGACCGGCGTAGCCCTCGATAAAGAGCGGAACGGGATCAGCGGCGTGAAGTGCTGAAACGAAGACGAGAGCGGCAAGCGTGCGGTGCATGCACTGGCTACGCCGCGCAAGAGCGGGGGCTTTCAGCGATGGGAGCCGGAAGGCGTCAGAAGTAAGAGGTTAGAAGTGAGATGTTGGCCGTGTGATGTCACTTCTGACTTCTGACTTCTGACTTCTGACTTCTAACCTCTTACTTCTTGCTTCTTCACTGCTCCGTCTCCGCCAGCTTCGCGGCCTCGCGCTTCAAAATGCGTCCCACGCGATGTTTGGCGAGGTAAACTTGGGCGGCATTGACGCCCAGTTCCTTCTTCACGCGTTCGGGACTCCAGCCTTTGATGACGTAACAGGAAAAAATCTGGAACTGGCGGGGCGAGACGAGCGCACGCACCCGGCGCAGGGCCAAATCCATGATCTTGTCCTGCCATTCCTTCTCCCAGAGTTTTTCGAGAGCAACGCCGTTGGGATCGGCGCAGCGGTCGATCGGCGGGGTGCGGCGGTCATCGGCTTCCTCACCGGCGTAGAGGTTAACCTCACGACTCTGCTGCTTCTTGCGGCGTCGGAACTGGTCGAGGATGCGCCAGCGGGCCTGGTTGAGGAGGAAGGACTTGAAGGAACCCAGGCTGGTGTCGAATTTTTTCTTTTGCAGGTTCTTGGCCACACCGATGAAGGTCTCTTGGACGACATCGCTGGACTCGTCGTCGCTGAGACCGGTTTTACGGGCGACGTGAAAGACGAAACCCGAATAGGTGCGGTAAAATTCATCCCAACTGGCCCAGTCATCCCAATTGTCGAGTTTCTCGATCAACGTCTTCCGGGTCGGGGGCGATCCGGAGGACTGTTTGAGGAGTTCTTCTGTTTCGGCGACTTTGGGCTGCTCGGACATGCGGGACGGGAGTGTAATGGCGAGTATGGCGCAGGCAATGCGCTTTTGTCCATCCAAAGGATAGACTGGGGCCTGCGGACGCGTAATGCAAAGCCCCCTCAAAAAACCCGTTCCCGGCCCAACCACCCCATGCCGGTCCGTTTTCCCATGCCAAAACCTCGCTTTTTCCATCCTGCCGTCGCGCTGTCTGTGCTGCTGACCTTGGGAATGAGCGCCTGCACGACGGGATATTACAAAAAATGGGCCGACAAGGAGGTCTTTGGCCTGCTGCGCAAGAAGACCAGCAAAGTGCCGAACTCCGGGCAGGCTCTCCTGGACATCACCCCGCCGCCGCCGGTGAAGATGGCGGAGTTGCGCAAGAACCTAAGCAAAGTCGAGTTCCTGGGCGACCGCGCCTTTGTGGAGAAAAACGCCCGGGTGGTGAGTCTGGCGGAAGCGCTGAACTTTGCCGTGCATCGCAACCGCAGCTATCTGCTGCAAAAGGAAGTGGTCTATCTGGCGGCCCTAGACCTGACGCTGACGCGCCAGCAGTTCACGCCCATTTTTGCCGGTGGTGGCTCGGGCACGCTGGACAGTGCCAAGGTGCAGACCGGCGTGAACAATCTCGTGCGCACCTCCACGCAGACCACCAGCGGGGGCCTGGGTTTCAGCACACTGACCCGCACAGGGGCACGACTGGCGACGAACCTGACGACGGATTTCGTGCGCTTTTTCACCGGCGGGCGTGATACCGGAAATTCACAGTTGGGCTTCACACTCACGCAGCCCTTCCTACGCGGTGCCGGCTATCTCGCAGCCTCGGAGGTGCTGACGCAGGGGGAACGCAATGTGCTGTATGCCATCCGCAACTTCACGCAGTACCGCAAAACCTTCGCGGTGGACGTAGCCACGCAGTATTTCAGGACGATCCAGACGCGCGAGTCCGCCCGCAACGCGCACCTCGCTTACATGGCCTTCAATGCCGTGGTGCAGCGGGAGACGGCCATGGCTGAGGCCAATCTGCGCAGCCGCTCGTCCCTGGGCCGCTTGTTGCAGTCGCAGATCTCCTTCCTGCGCAGTTGGATTAGTGCCACCCGCAACTATGAGCAGGCACTCGATGACTTGAAGGTCACCCTCGGCCTGCCCGTGACGGAGCGCATCGTGCTGGACTATCAGGACATGACGGATCTGCGGGTTCTCGACGCTGATGGCACGCTGGAGGAAGCCATGACTGCGGCGCTGACCACCCGCATGGATCTCTGGAACGTGCGTGATCGCATGGAGGACACCAGCCGCCGTGTGCTCGTCGCCAAACAAGCCGTGCTGCCCACGGTGAACTCGCTGATGAATTACAACATCCTCGACAATCCCAGCCGCAGCGATTTCGATCTCGTGTCACGCAACCGCAGCACCAGCCTGGGGCTTGATGTCGATCTGAATCTCAATCAAAAGCCGGGGCGCAACTCCCTGCGTGCCGCGCAGGTCGCCGAGCAGCGCGCGCGACGTGAGCTGGAACTGGCCGAGGAAAACGTGCGCAGCAGCGTGCGTGCCGGGTGGCGTGATCTCGAAGTCGCCCGCAAGCAATACGACCTCGCCAAACGCGGGCTGGAGATCAGCACGGCACGTCTGGAGGTCGAGGAAGCCTTCAACGCCGAGGGGCAAGGCACCGCCATCGACTTGGTCGATGCGCAGCGTGACTTGAACACCACCCGCGACCTCATGGTGTCCACCAGCATCAACCACACACTCGTCCGCCTACAGCTCTGGCGCGACATGGGCGTCCTCTTCATTGAGAAAGACGGCTCATGGGTGGACGTATTGAACCAGGAGAAACCGAACGGAGAATGAACCAGGGAAAGACCATCAAGCGACTTGTCATCACCGCAGGAGTCGTCGGCGTCACCGCCGCAGGCTGGTGGCTCATGTCGCGTGGTGCGGTGGCGACCGACAAGGTGCCCACTTTCATCGCCCAGCGCGGTCTGCTGGAAATCAATGTCCTCCAAGGCGGCGAAATCCGCGCCCTGCACAACACCGAGGTCAAAAGCGAGATCGAAATCCCCACCAAGATCCTCAGTCTCATCCCCGAGGGCTATCTCAACTCGGATGAGGACGTAAAGGATGGCAAGGTGCTCATCGAGCTCGACAACACCGACCTGAAAACCAAGATCCAGAGCCACGAGATCGACTTTCAGACCACCGTCTCCAACTACATCGACGCGGATGAGAACCGCGAGATCCAGCGCAGTGAAAACCAGAGCCTCGTGCGTGACACCAAGCAAGATGCAATCTTCGCGCTGATGGATTTTGAAAAGTACATGGGGCGTGATGTGACCTCCTCCATCCTCGCCACCGCCAAGTTGCCCAGCAACGTGGAGGAATTCGAAAAATACGCCGCGGTCCTCGAAACTCAGGCCAACACGGACGTCACCGCCGATGCCGCCAAGGCCAAGACGGCAATGAATGAAAAATCCGCCGCTGCCAGCAAGAAAAACATCGCTGTCGTCACGAAATCAGAGCGCATCGACTTCTCCTCCTTCCTGGAGCAGAAAGTGGACAGTGATGGTGAGGCGCAGCAGAAACTGCGGCAGCTTGAGGATGAGCTGCTGCTGCGACGCTCCGAGCTGGCACTGGCCAAGCAGAAGGCCGAGGCATCTGGACGCCTCGCTGAGCGGAAATTCATCGCGCAGTCGCAGTTGGAAAATGACCAAGTCTCCCTGGAGAAGGGCACGCTCGCGGTGAAGACCGCAGAGACGCAACTCTCCCTGTTCAAAAAATACGAGTTCAACAAGCAGTGCGCCACGCTCGTCGCCGCCTATCAGGAGGCGCTGAACAAGCTCCAGCGCACTATCCGCTCAAATCGTTCCCGCATGGCTCAGGCGGAGACCCGCTTCACCACCGCGAAACGGCGCTATGAGATGGAGCTGGCCCAGCGCGAGAGTTTGGAGCTACAGCTCAAGGCTTGCGTCATCAAAGCCACGCAGCCTGGCCTCGTGGCTTATGGCAATCTCAATGCCAGCTCGTCCTCCCGTTACAGCGAGTCCATTGAAGAAGGTGCCTCCGTCCGTCTGCGCCAGACCCTGCTCACCATCCCGGACATGAGCCAGATGGGCGTGCGGGTGAATGTGCATGAATCCCAGGTCAAAAAGGTCCACATCGGCCAGCCAGTGAAAATCCGGGTCGATGCCGAACCCGGCAAGGAAATGGACGGCCGCGTCGCCGAACTGGCCATCCTACCCGACTCAAACAGCAGCCGCTACACGCCGAACTTGAAGGTCTATCCCTGCACCATTCACATCAACGGCTTCCATCCCTGGATGAAGCCCGGCATGAACGCCAAGGTCGAGATCATCATCGATCAACTCGCCGATGTGCTCTATGTGCCCGTGCAGTCTGTCGAAGTCGAGCAGGACCACCACTTCTGCTACATCAGCAACAGCGGCGTGCTGGAACGCCGTGAGATCAACACCGGCCTGTTCAACGACGAGTTCATTGAGGTGCGCAACGGCTTGCAGGGTGGCGAGGCCATCGCGCTCTCACTGCCGAAGAAGTCCGAGGTCGATATGAGCAATGCGAACCGACCCGAGGCACCGGACACCGCCCCCAAGGCCAAACCGGCCAAAGCCAAAGAAAAGAGCGTCGCCGCCGCGCAACCGTGATGTCGCCGACTGATCCCATCATCAAGCTGGTGGACATCCGCAAGAGCTACCAGATGGGTGACATCACCCAGCCGGTGCTACAGGGTATCTCCCTCTCCATCTACCCAGGCGAGTACGTCTGCATCATGGGGCCGTCCGGCTGCGGTAAATCCACCCTGCTCAACGTGCTCGGCTGCCTCGATCAGCCCACCAGCGGCGATTACTTCCTTGGCGGCCATAATGTCGCCCATCTGCAGGACGACGACCTCTCCGAAGCCCGCAACCGCAATCTCGGCTTCATCTTCCAGAGCTACAACCTCATCCAGCAGCTCAGCGTCATCGAAAACATCGCCGTACCCATGTACTACGGCGGCGCCAAGGATGCCGACATGATCGCCACCGGCACCCGGCTCGCCGGTCAGGTGGGGCTTGAGTCTCGCCTGCACCACAAGCCCAACGAACTCTCCGGCGGCCAGCAGCAGCGCGTCGCCATCGCCCGCGCCCTCTCCAACAACCCGCTCGTCATCCTCGCCGACGAGGCCACCGGCAATCTCGACTCCAAATCCGGCCAGGAAATCCTCGATCTCTTCGACGATCTCAATCAGCAGGGCAAAACCCTCGTCTTCGTCACCCACGACGAGCGCATGGTCGAACGCTGCACCCGCATCATCCGCCTCCGCGACGGCTTCCTAGAGTTCGACCAAGCCGGTGCCAAAGCTGCCCGCCTACGCGGCAAAGTCATCGGCCAACACTACACCACCGCCGCATGAGGCTGCGGCGTTGTCGGCGCATCAAAACGACATCCATGCACCCGCAACTCCGTTGGCACTCGACAAAAGTGTGGCCATCAACTAGCTAGGGGCCTTAACGGAGTGCCATTCGTGTCCGTCCCTCGGTGTGCGTCATTCCACGGCTTGATGCTCCTTGGCACGCTGGCAAGGCCCCCGGTGCCGCCGATGACATTGTTAGAAGCCGAGCCGCCAAATTCCCTCTCGCAGGCCCGTTGCTGCGGCAGGAACGCGGTATGGGGAGCCATCGACTGAGTTTGGTCCGCCACGAAACTTACATCTTCCATCATGGAACTTACCTTTTTCATGAACGAACTTACCTCTTCCATTATGGAACTTACCTTTTTCGTGAACGAACTTACCTTTTAGATCGTGAAACTTACCTTTTCCGTCACGGAATGGGTATTCTCCCCACGGAAAATACCTTTTCCGCGACGAAACTTACCTTTTCAATAACGGAACTTACCTTTTCCATG
>JBDNIB010000375.1:0-2289 GCA_041688535.1 Prosthecobacter sp. | reverse complement strand
TCGCGTGAACCTGGGCGGGCGAGACACGAAACCGGCCTTCGACGATGAACCGACGCAGCAGCGGCGCCACCTCGTCGATCAGTGAGAAGGTGGTCAAGTGCGGCTAGATCAGCATCGAGATCGGCAGGTAGGCAGCCATTGGAAATGCCACGAGAATGCAACTCCGCCTCAAACGCATCCGGCCCCATCCCTGCCAGACGCGCCGCCAGACCTTTCGCAACGCCGCGAGAAGAATACAGCGCACAGGCGAGTTCCAGCCGAAGCTGATCTTCTGGAAACCTCGCGAGGCCGGGTTCATCAGGCAGGGTCAGTGCATGGGAGGATGTTATCCCACCGACGGCAACGGCCAACAGGAAATTCCGGTCCACAGTCTGCACTACTTTTGCGCCTCCAGCCAACCCTCAAGCACGCGCAGCCGCCAGCCGCAGGTGGGGCTGTGGATGAACGCATCAAGCTTGTCCCAAGCTCCGGGTGTCGATTTGATGGCCGAGACGATGCCCGTGCGCTGAATGGGTTCGAGCAGTTGCATGAACAACTCGCCGAGGTTGTTGCTGGCGTCGAGATGCAGGTCGCGCTTGGAGGGGTTGTTGAGCACCTCGACGAAGCCTTCAAGGGCCGGACGCCACTCGTGTGCCTCGCTGTCGGCAATGGCACGGACAAGTCGCAAATCCCACGCATACCGGCCGTGCGGAAAATCACGGGCATAGTTGCCGAGTGCTTGTACCACGGCCTGTTGATCAAATGCAATGCCGCGTTCGATTTTGAATCCCGCATAAGCGGTGGAGGCCTCCGCGACGGCGTCAATCCAGTTCATACCCGCGTGGCAGCGCGACTGGCGGAGCGTGTTGATCGCCAGTCGGGCCAACGCGGCTTCGCGTTTCGGACTGGTGGGAAACTCCTTCAGAAAAACAGTCATCCGAATGACCTGCGCCCGCGCCACCCGCTGGCGCACGCTGCGTTCAGGCTGTTTCACGGCCAGTTCCTTCTCCAATTCGTTCATCGGAGTTGAGGATGGCGTGATCACGCCGTTCCAGAAGCTCACGAAATCGCGGATCGGCGAGAAATAGGGATTCTCCAGGTCCATCGGCTTGCCTTTCATTCGGGCATCGAAGTAAGCCGCCAGCGCCGTGTCACTGACATCCGAAACGCCGAGCAGGGCGTCGAGATCATCCAGATGATTGAGCAGGGGCGTCGCTTTGACACCTGGAGCGTCACGCAAGACAGCCGCACGGATTTCTGTGAGCGCGCGCCGCAGCGCCACGCGGTCATCGGTATCCTCGAAAGCATGCCGCAGTTGATCCGTGAGCTTTTTGAGAGCCTCGCGGCTCCTCCAATCGTCCTCCCAGTAGTTTGTCGATGTGTCGCCCTTGCCGAGCCGTGCCGCCAAGTCCACTTCGACACGAAACATCGCGTAGCCGCCAGGTCGCCATTCGCCCAGCGTGCTTTCAGGTCGGAAAGTCCACCAAACCGCGCTCTTCGCGGCCTCGCTTCCTGGATGATCGGCCAGGAGTCGATCGTGCAGCTTTTTCGACCATGCCGCGTCATCCCGCTCAACCGCCCGATCCATGAAATACGGCGAGAATTCCGCGCGGGTTCGAAGTGCCGTGTGAAGTGCTTGTAGCGCCTCCAGCGCGGAGTCGCTACCCTGCGGCGACAAATTGAGAGCTTCCTCGTAGCAGCGAATCGCATGCGTCATCTCCTGCCGCTGATCAAGCATGGTCGCCGCAGTGTTATCTTCGACATGAGTCACCTGCGCATGCTGCCGAAGCTGATGTGATGGAGGGGGCAGTTGGGCCGTGGAGGACGGATTTCCAACGTAAACGTGCCCTCCGTCCAGCAAGCGCCACAAATACCGCTCCCATTCGTTGCCCTGCTTCAGCAAAGCTGCCGCTTTGTTCGCTGCATCCACCGCGCCCTGAACTTCCTGCGTGCGTTGCTGGAGCGCGTTGACGTTTTCGCGCCAATTTTGCGCCAGTTTCTCAGCCGAGTCTTCCCAGTCGTGATGCGCCGGCACCCAGTGCTCGAAGTCGGCGTCCTCAGCATGTCTGAGCGACTCTTCAAATCGTCCCTCGCTAAGATGACGAACGCGCAGGGTTCCGTGCAGCATTGCCAGGAATTCATCAGGCAGATCCTTGCTTCGGAGTAGCGACTCGAGCTGAGCAATCGGCCCAAAGGTCAGAATCGCCGACAGTCGTTGTTCCGATTCTCCCGGAAGATGCAAAGCAGGCCGAAGTTCCGAATTCAGGTGATAGCGTGCCTCGTCTTTGCCTTCCAGCATGTCCCAGAGGA
>JBDNIB010000374.1:0-2529 GCA_041688535.1 Prosthecobacter sp. | reverse complement strand
CCAGGGGGGGAGTGAACCGCTAGCCCCCATTCCTTCGCTGAGGTTTTGCAATTGGCTCACCTGGCTTAATTTTTCCCGGCCAGCTCACCAGAAACGGCACGCGCACGCCGCCTTCATAGACATCGCCCTTCGCGCCGCGCAGCGGGGCGTTGTTGGTGAAATTGGAACCGTTTTTCGCCTGCAAGTTCGGACCGCCGTTGTCGCTGACGAAAAAGATCAGCGTGTTCTCGCGCTGCTTCGTCTCGTCGAGTTTCGCCAGCACGCCGCCGATGGCTTCATCCATTGAGCCGACCATCGCCACGTAAGCCTGGCGGCTTTTGTCGGCGATTTGCGAAAACTTGTCGAGCCAGGCCTGAGGGGCCTGCAACGGCGTGTGTGGGGCGTTGAAGGCCAGATAGAGCATCCACGGCTTCGCCTCGCCTGCATGCCGGCCCACAAACGCCGCTGCTTCATCGCCGAACTGATCGGTGAGGTATTTCGTCTGCGGCTCGTCCTTGCCATCGCGATTCAGCGGGATCGTGTACTCCGCACCGCCTTTGTCGCCGGGAAAATACTGATGTCCGCCGCCGAGAGCGCCGAAGTATTCGTCAAAGCCGCGTTTGTTGGGATGAAACTGCGGATGCGCACCGAGATGCCACTTACCCACCGCGCCCGTCGTGTAACCCGCCTGCTGCATGAGCTGCGGATAGGTTGTTTCCGTCAGCGGCAGACCCGCGACGGTGTCTTTCGGCAACCAAGCCGGGTTGTTCTCATGCCCGAAGCGCTGCTGATAGCGCCCCGTCATGATCCCCGCCCGCGTCGGGCTGCAAAACGGATGCGACACATAGCCGTTTGTGCAGCGTAGGCTCTGCACCGCCAGCTTGTCGAGATGCGGCGTGGGAATCTCCTTGGAGCCTTGGAATCCGACATCGTTGTAGCCCAAATCGTCCGCCACGATGAGCAGGACATTCGGTTTCGCAGCAAAAGCAGCGGGCGCAAGCAACAGGGCGGTGAGGAAGAGGAATGAGCGCATGACGAGACGCGAAAACGTCCGGCGCGCAGACATGTTTCAGTCCTTCCCAGGTGCCCTTGGAGAGAAACGGGCAGAATACCTCACTCTGCCAGCCGCTCCCGATACACCTTCCGCGCGTGCTCATAGGCCGCGACGGCATCGCCGTGCTCTTTGGGATCAATGAGCGCCTCTTTCTGTGACCAGCATTGATCCACGCTTTTGAGGCACCAATCGAGGCTGCGCTTTTCGCGGATGGGCTTATCGCCCACGATGACAAAGATCGGATTCGTGTGCGAGCTGGCGCGGATGCGCAGGGCGACCCAACAACTCTTGTCGATGGGCACGTCGAAGCTCATCTCACGGGTGCTGCCGTCGGCGATGATGTTTTTCTGAGCGACCGCTACGCCGTTCACAATGACTTCGACAGGGACATTGCGTGAGGCACCACGGCGGGCACGTTCGAGGTCCCAGTACGGCTTTTTCTCGGCGGGCAGGCTTTGAATCTCGGGATGCCGTTTGTCATCGAGTCGGGCGGCGATTTGGGCAGTGAGTTTGATCTTCGCGGGTTTGGCGAGGCGCAATTCGCTGCCTTTTTCGCCCATGACAACGTCGTTGGCCTTGAACTCCATGAGATGGCTCTTGCCGTCGCTGACATAAGCACGGCCCACGCGGATGCCCTCGCACCAGGCGTCGTAGCTGAGGCGGCCGTCGAGCTTCACATAGGCGCGGCCGAGGCCCACGCGCTCGCCGTAGATGCAGGGGAAGTCGGTCTCGCCGCTGATGCGGGTGCGGAAGCCGGCATTGAGCGTGTGATACCAGATGTTCAGCTCCCAGGTGTGCGGCGTGTCCACCATGGAGAGGAAATCGACCGCCGGAACGAGCTTGCCGTCGGGTCCGGGCACGTCGTGCGTGACATCGACGATGTATTCGTTCGCGCCGATGCCGTTGAAGGGCGGGATGATATAGTTCGGCAGATCCTGCGTGGCAATTTTCAAATCAGTGGCGTTCTTGCTGCCGCTTGGTCGCGTTTCGTCCGCCGCGACGGGTTGCAGGCCCCAACCGCTGTGCGCAGGGCCGACGAGGCCGCCCTGCTTCTTCGCCCACTTGAGCGTGTTCAGGCAGAGTGTGGGCCAGTGCGCGGTGCTGTCGCCACCGGGATACATCTGCTCCTTGAGTTTGAGCAGGCAGAGATGGCCGCTCTTGTGACTGCCGAAGCCGCTGACCTCCACGTCGTAGCGCAGCAGGAAGGGATAATCCGAGGTCTTGTCCTCGATGCCGGTGAAGAACTGCTTCTGGTAATCGAAGCACGGCCCCCAGGTCAGGTTCGCGCCGATTTTCAAATCCTCGCCCTGGCAATGTCGCGCCATGTCCGGTGCATGCACGCCCTGCGTCGGCTGCGAGTAGTGCGCGCAGCCAGCGGCGTGGATGTGATTATCGCCGCTCCACCAGCCGAGCTTGGCGGGATCAACCCAGCGCTTGACCTCAAACTTCAACGTCGTGTTTTCGCCCGCGACTTTGAGCTGCCGTTTTTCAGCGAT
>JBDNIB010000373.1:0-8190 GCA_041688535.1 Prosthecobacter sp. | reverse complement strand
GGCAAGGAACTCCCAGGTGAGCCGGAGTTTCCATGGTCACAGAACCAGAATCGCGCAGGGAGCCTTGAGGCGGTGATGGACGGAGTGCTTATTCGGTTGCGCTCCCGGAACTCGGTGTTCGATCTTCTCGTCCCCGAGCGGGACGGGCACCTCAAGCTCGAAGGCCGCGAGGTTGTGTGGAGCACCAATCCATCTCTGCTATCCGCCCGCGAGTTCAAACCGATCCACTACCGGCCAGACTTGGTGGCCCAGTTGGCAGCGGAGGGCTTGGCACCCGCCGAGCGTCTAAAATTGCGGCTGCAACTCTGCGCGAAAGAGAACCAGTGGCGGGCATTGCGGCTGCAACTCTGCGCGAAAGAGAATCAGTGGCGGGCATTGCTGCGAATATGGCAGGAGGCGCAGCTTAGCGGACAAGCGGACGATCCAGCGCTGCGGCGGGAGTTCCTGGTGCTTTTGGCGGCGAGCATGCTGCCCTTTGCAAGCCTGGACATGCCGCAGGTTCCCTCGGAGTTGGTGGCCGCCCTTGCAGACACCCTTCCGAAAGTGACTGCCGCTGATTTCAGCGATCTCCGCCTCTCGCTGGTGCTTTCCCAGGTCATCCCGTTTCTTCTGCGACAAGACAAGCTCTCTCCCGCAACAGGCTCCGCATGGACGGCACCTCTGCTCAAGTCTGCTCCCTTGACTTGGCTGGAAGCCGTCTGCGAGCGGATCGCCAAAGACCCTGCCGACGAAAAAACGCCCGAGTCCGCCAAACCGGCGCAGGCATCCTTTATCGAGGCCGCTGTGAAGACATCTCCCGGCTCGGAGTCTCTGCTGCGGTCACGTGTTCGCGTCCGCCAAGCATCCGCTGCCGACTGGGGGCCTCTAACCGAACGATTGCTGGCGCTGCCCAGCGCGACTGCGGACGATTATCTTACAGCTGCCAATGCCGCAGCTAAAGAACCCACCCTGCGCAGCCTCGCCAAGGAACTCCTCGACCGGGCAGAAGCCCAATTCGCCACCGACCGCGCCCTTCATATCACGGCGGGATGGCTTCATCTGGAGGTTCTTCATGACCCTGCTGCCGCCCTTAGCAGTTTCGAATCCGCCCGAAAGACGCTGGAACCAGATCAGAAGACTGCCACCGTCTTGCTCGCCGGTTTATCCCTCACCCAGTGGCTCAACAACCAGTCCGATGCCGCCATCGCCACCTGCCAGCAGCTCATTGAAGCCGTGCGTACCTTGGACGAACCCAAGGACTGGGCCGATCCGAAAACCATCACCGCGCTAGACCTGCCCGAAACCATTGCAAAGCCCCTGGAGGCCCTGCGCACCGCCACGCTGGCGAAGCACCCGGAACTGGCGACACCGAAAGAATAGGTTAGAAGTTTTTAATCCGATGAATACCACACTCGCCGATCCTGATGCTCCCTCTTGGCTGCCCGGCCTGCTGCGAACGGCTGGAACGACTGAAAACGCCCCGCCTGAGGAGATCATGGGCAAAGTGGGGCGCGTGGCGGATGCCGCCGCACCCCTGGCCCGCAGTTGGTGGAAATGGATGGTGATGATTCAGGGGTTCAGCGTTGCGGCACCGTTGCTGTGGCTGGCACGGCGGGCGCTTGGCCTGACACCGGCCACGGCGGCGCTGCTCACACTGGTGGCGGTGCTGCTGCTGGTGGTGTCGCTGTGGTGGATGCGCTGGCGCGGCATGCAGCGCACTTGGGCGCGGGCGCGGCTGGTGGTGGAAGTGATGCGCGGCCAGAGCGCGGCGGCGGTGTGTCCGGTGCTGCTGACACGGCGGGTGCTGCAGTCGGTGCCAGCCATTCAGCCGCTGCTGCTGCTGCACGAAGATCCCTCGCTTCAAAAACCTTGGCCGGAATGGCGGGACACCTGGAGTGCCAGCCGCATCGACACGCGGGTGGATTATTACCGGCGAGCACGGGAGAAGGCGGAAAAAACGCGCCGCAAGCTCACTCGCGTCTCGACGCTGTGCATGGACGTCATGCTGGCCTTCGCAGCGGCGGGCGTGGTGCTCACGTTCAGCAATCGCGCGCCGCAGTGGCTGCGCATGCTGGGAGATTACCGGATCGAGTGCATTTTAGGCCTCGCCGGAGCACTGTTGCCGCTGGCGATCATCCTGGTGCAGTCGTTGCGCCATTTGCAGGAGCTGAACCGCCGCACCGCCGGCTACGCGCGTCAATCGACCATGCTGGAGCAGGCACGGGAGCGGCTCAAAGAGGCGGCGACGCCTGCCGCAGCCGTGCAAATCGTGGAAGACACCGAGGAACAGCTTCTGGGTGAAGTGGTGGACTGGTATTTCGAAGAGGAAACCGCCGAACAATTTTTCCAAGGGCGGGACCGGGCGCAGGCGCAGGCCCGACACATCGCGCCGTCCACCAGTTTCCTGCTGCGGCCAGTTTATTGGGCCTGGATCATCGGCGGGGCCGGTTTGTTCTTTCTCGGTCGTGTCGTGCTGGGGCGTGCTCCCTGGGTGGTGGGGGCCGCCGCCGCCACGCTGGGCTGGCTGTCCTTCTCCGCGCCGACCGATCCCGAGGCGCGCAGCAAGCTGCAGGTCGTCGGCACTCTGGTGGACGACGCCGGTCATCCTTGGAACCCCGTTGCCGAGCGCACCCCAAACGGCTGCATCATCATCGCCCATGGCCTGCATGACGGCGCCACCTTCACCGCCGGAGGCGTGGAAAGCCGCTGGATGCGGGAGATGAGCCTAGCCCTGCAGAACAAGCTCGCTGACAAGACGCCGAACATCGGCCTCGTGGACTGGGCCGCCGCCGTCGCCCCCACCAACATCCATCGCATCGATCCCAAGACCACCGTGGGCAAGTTCCTCGGCGATCTCGCCGGCATCCCCAGCCAGGGACGTGAAGTGGGGGATTTCCTCGCCTTCCGCCTCGCGCAGATGATTCTGGAGGGCAAAATTTCGCGTGATGCCCCGCTCCACCTCATCGGCCATAGCGCCGGTGGTTTCGTGGTCTCGCGGGCGGCTTTGCGGCTGCACCAGATGAATCTGGCACCGACGACGATGCACGTCACGATCCTCGATACCCCAGCACCGGACCAAGAGCTGCTCGTGGAAGTGCCCAAAGCCTGCACCGTTGATTTCTACATCACCTCCCCGTTTGTCCTGGGTCTGGATGACAACGCCCCACCTCCCAACACCTATTTGAAACACATCTCCTGCGAGGAGCCGTTGTCATTGCTCGACGCCCACTCCTACGCCTACAAGTGGTTCATCCAGACCATCTCCACCGCCAAGGCGGAAGAAACCGGCTTCGGTAGATCCCCATTCGCCGTGACCGGAAGCGCCCCCTGATCTCGGGCCACTCCGAAAGTGCTGCTGCCATGAAAAAGCCGAATTATCTGGCCTTCATAAAATTTCGGGTGATCAAAAAACGAGTGACGCAGAAATGTGAAAGTCTCAGGAGGCAGACTTCACCAACACCAACTCCCGGTCATCCAGCATGCCCTTGAGCTGGCTGTTGACGTAGGAGAGCACGCAACTCCTGCCGCCCGAGGCATTAACATGAACAGCGCTGCCTGAGCGGCTCCAGACAAAGGGATGGCACTTCTCGCTGCCATCGACGCAGTAGTAGCCGTTGGTGGTGTTCTAGAAATTGAACTTGTAGGGAACGGACAGGGCCGTCCACTCACCTTCGATCTGGGTGGATGCCGCAGAGCCGGGCTTGAAGTTGCTGCCAACCCATTTAGGGGCAGATCCAACTCACGGCGAATTTTGCAAGGTTGACGCCGCTGCCTGGAACATGACAGCATGCGCCATTATTCGCATGGAATCCGACCTTCGACCCTCCCGCACGCGTTTTGGCGTGATCGTATTTGCTGTGCTGCTGGGGATCATTCATTACATCGACCGGGTGTGCATCTCGAAGGCGCGGCCGTTCATTCAGGAGGATCTGCACCTGGATGACACGCAGATGGGCTATGTGTTTTCCGCGTTCACGCTGGCGTATGCGCTGTTTGAGATTCCGGGTGGCTGGTTGGGGGATAAATGGGGGCCGCGGCGGGTGCTGCTGCGCATCGTGATGTTCTGGAGCGTATTCACTGCGGCGACGGGCTATGCGTGGAATTATGGGTCGATGATTGTGTGCCGGTTTTTGTTTGGCGCGGGTGAGGCGGGCGGGTTTCCGAACATCGCGAAGATGTTCAGCGTGTGGCTGCCGCAGCGTGAGCATGGGGTGGCACAGGGCATCACTTGGATGGCTGCTCGCTGGGGCGGGGCCTTAACGCCGTTGCTGGTGGTGTGGGTGCTGGGCTTTGTGAGCTGGCGGATGACGTTTGTGATCTTTGCCGGGCTGGGGGTGCTGTGGGCGCTGGCGTTTTATGCGTGGTTCCGGGACAATCCGCGTGATCACAAGGGAGTGAATGCGGCGGAGCTGAAGATGCTGGAGGAGGCGCAGCGGAATCTGGGTGCCGGGCATGCGAAGATCCCGTGGCAGCGGCTGCTGACGACGCGTTCGGTGCTGCTGCTGTGGCTCTATTACTTCTGCATCAGCTACGTCTGGTATTTTTACATCACCTGGCTGCCGAAGTTCATGGAGCAGGAGCTGAAAATGGACATGGCGGACACCTGGACGTCGATCCTGAACGGCCTGCCGCTGTTTTTGGGCGGGATTGGCTGTTTCGTAGGCGGCATCGTGGCACGACGCATGGCGGCAAAGTCTGGCAATCTGAGCCGGGCGCGGCGGACGATTGGCGTGCTGGGCATGCTGGCGGCGGGCGGGCTGATCGTGCTGGCGACGACGCAGAAGAATCCGCTGTATGCGATGCTGGCACTGGGCTGTTCCGGCTTTTTCAATGATCTGTCGATGCCGGGTGCCTGGGGCGCGTGCATGGATGTGGGCGGGAAGTTGGCGGGATCAGTCTCCGGCAGCATGAACATGGTGGGTAATCTGGGCGGTGCGCTGGGCGGGGTGGCGGTGCCGTGGCTGATGAAGCTGACGGGGCAAAGCTGGGACGCCGTGTTTTATGTGGCGGCGACGACCTACCTGATTTCAGCGCTGTGCTGGATGTTCATCGATTCGGATGACCGGCTGCATGATTGAAGTGATTCACCGTTGAACTCATCCTTGATGGTTTGAGATTTGACGCTGCGCCAAAGTAGTGGAGAGCTAAAGCTCGGGACTACTTTTCTCCGTGTCCGCTTTGTCGCCTTTGACTTTCTTCAGCTCGTCCTCGATGCGCTTTTTGGCTTTCGCATCGGAAGTGCTCAGCGCGCGGGCGCGTTCCAGGTAGTCCTGGGCCTTGGCTTTGTCCCCCAGCGCCTGATGGGTGAGGGCGATGTGCTCGAGAATTTCGGCGTCCTCGGGGGCGATGGGTTCCAGCAGGGACTCGGCATGCAGCAACTCTTTGAGCGCGGCTGGGTAGTTGCCCTTTTTGTAATGGAACCAGCCGAGGCTGTCGATGAACATGGGCTGGTCGGCGTGCAGCTCGTTGGCCTTGATGATGAGTTCGCCGGCTTTGTCGAGGTGCAGGCCCTGTTCCAGCCACATGTAGCCGAGGGAGTTCATGGTGTTGGCGGCCGCCTTGGTCTCCTCACGCGGGGTCATGGAAATCGATTTCTCCAGCATGCGGGCGGCGTCCGCGTATTTTTCCGCACGCTCCAGGGTGGCACCATATTGGGAGTAGAACTGATGGTCGAGCAGCTCGCTCTGCGTGGCACTGGCGAGCTTTTCGGTTTCGGCAAAGTGCTGTACGGAAGATGCCCACTCCTGGCGGGCACGGTGGGCGATGGCGAGCTGGAAATGGACCAACGGCTGGTTAGGGAAGAGCTGCACGCAGCGCCGGCCAAGGCGCACCATGTTTTCAAACTGCTGCGTTCTGGCGAGCAATGATCCCAGTCTCAGATAGTCGTTGATCTCGCCGCCGCCATGTTGAATGGCCGCTTCGAGGTGGGGGATGGCTTTTTCAGCCTGCTCGCGCTTGATGTACTCATTGGCGAGTAGGCGCTGCTGCTCGGCATCATCAGGAGCCTGTTTGACGACGGCCTCCAACGTGGCGAAGGCCTTGTCCGACTGCTCGGCGGCGGTGTAGAGCCGATACAGGAGCTTGCGGCCGCTGAGGCTGTCATGCGCGGCCACCAGCTTCTCACAATGCTCGCGCGCGCGATCCAGATCGTTGGTCAGCAGGTAATGCTGCGCGACTTCGAGCGTGACCTGCTCGGCATCGTCCTTGGTGACGTGTTTCAGGGCGTTTTCAAAGAATGGCGTGACGCGCTGGCGGTACTCCACGCTGAATTCGGCTTGGCCGAGCGGCCAGACGCGTTCTGCCGTGCGGCCTGCGGCCAGCCAGAACTGCGGATCGCGGCTGTTTTGGTTCGCGGCCTGCGTCATGACGGCGATGGCCTGCTCGCGCTGATTTTGGATGAGATGGACCAACACGGCCGCCTCATAAACCTCCGCGTGCAGGGGGAATCGCGTCAGCGCTTCGGCCAGGGCCTGGGCGGGACGCGGGTCTTTCTCAAACAGATCCTCCGGCGGGTAGGTGCTGCAAAAGCGTGCCAAGTTCAGCAGCGGTGCGGGCGAGTGACGACCAGCGTTCACGGCGTCCTCAAGGATTTTCAGCGCAGCGGCACGCCCCTGAAACTGCATGGCAATGCCTGCCGTGTGCGCGGCAAGATCGGCGTTGGTGGGATCGGCCTGGAAGACTGCCAGATAATGCTCCAGCGCCTGCCGCAGCCTGCCGGAGGATTCAAATTGTAGCGCCGCGCTGTAATGTGCCAGCACGTCCGCGCTGACCACGCCGTCGCGCGACAGCAGTAGGTCTGATTTTTCCGGCACCCTCTCTCCCAGAGACAAGTCAGCCGGTGCGGTCGCATGAGCTGCATGGTCGAGAACCCCGGCCATGCCGACCATCAGGCAGGGCCGGAAAGCCCTGCCTGCGAAACCACACCAATGCATGACACAACGTCCAGCGCCTCGATACCATCGATTCGCCCTGCGGAGAGAAGCCATGCCGGGGAGGCTAGCGGTTACGACTTGTAGCGCAAACGCTTCTTGTGACGGTTCGCGCGCATGCGCTTTTTGCGCTTGTGCTTATTGATCTTCGTTTTTCTCCGCTTTTTGAGCGATCCCATGTTCGTGTTCTCCTGTGTGTTTTGCTTTGATCTAGTGGACGACCTTATTCAACGGGTATTCCACGATGCCCTCAGCGCCCAGAGATTTCAGCCGCGGGATGATCACCCGCACGGTGGCTTCGTCAATGACCGTTTCCACCGCCACCCATTCCTGGCTGGCGAGCTGTGAAATCGTGGGTGAACGCTGCGACGGCAGGCATTCGACCACTTCCTGCAACCGCTTCGCGGGCACGTTCATCTTGAGGCCGACTTTGTGGCGGGCCTCGAGCGCGCCTTTGAGCAGCAGCACGAGCGTCTCCATCTTCTGCCGTTTCCATTCATCACGGGCGGCAGGTTTACTGGAGACAAATTGGGGGTAGCTTTCCATCAGCGTGTCCACGATGCGCAGATTGTTCGCACGCAGGGACGAGCCGGTCTCGGTGATGTCCACGATGGCGTCCACCATCTCCGGTACCTTCACCTCGGTGGCACCCCAGCTAAATTCGACCTCGGCTTCGACGCCGTGTTTGGCGAGGTATTTTTTCGTCATCTCGACCGCCTCGGTGGCGATCCGCTTGCCCTGCAGGTCCTTGACGCTCTGCACCGGCGAGTCATTCGGCACCACCAGCACCCAGCGGGTCGGCCAGGAGGTGGCCTTGCTGTAGCGCAGATCGGTGATGACCTCCACGTCCGCGCCGTTTTCCACGATCCAATCGCGTCCGGTGATGCCGCAGTCCAGGAAGCCGTGATCGACGTAGCGGCCGATTTCCTGCGCGCGCAGCAGACGGAGCTCCAGTTCATCATCGTCCACGGACGGACGGTAGGAACGGGAGGAAAGGACGATATTGAACCCTGCGCGCTTGAACAGCTCAAGCGTCGTCTCCTGCAGGCTGCCGTTCGGCAGTCCAAGGCGGAGGATGTTCTTTGGTTCGGTCATGTTCGGGGGAAAGGGGCGCGCATACTAGCGGCATATTCCCGGCTGGCGAGGAGAATTTCAGCTCCGGGCTGGCTGGCGGCTTATTGCTGCTGATAACCCTTCTTCTTTGGCAATGAGCTGCGTTCCGGCGCGGGTGGTGGCTGCACGCCGTTCGCCAGCATCACCGCGCTGATTGCCGCAGTGGTCG
>JBDNIB010000372.1:0-2627 GCA_041688535.1 Prosthecobacter sp. | reverse complement strand
GCGGGAATGCGAAAGACGACGCTAACTTCGATTTCGTCGGTGGCTTGAATGGTCGTGATACTCAACTGCATTCGCACTCTATACCCAGCCTATTTAAGGGGTACAGTTATATTTATAATAAAACATCATTCCGGCGATTCACCCGGCGGTGGCTCTGGCTCAGGTTTTGGCGCATTGCTCATTGAATCCATCAAGGAGAAATACCCTGAATTCCCAATTCTGAGTTGTGCCGTCCTGCCGTCCCCGCAGGTTTCCTCGGTCGTTACCGAGCCGTACAACACTATCTTCACGCTGAACACGCTACGCCGATCCGCCGATGCTTGCCTGATTTTTGACAACGAGGCGTTGTTTGAACTCGCGCACCGCAAATGGAACATCGAAAGCCCCACCGTCGATGACCTGAACCTGCTTATCACCGAGGCTCTTGCCGGTTTGACCGCCTCCATGCGCTTCAGTGGTTTCCTCACCGTCGAGATCAGCCTCCGCGAGCTGCTCACCAACTTGGTGCCGCAGCCCTCGCCGCACTTCCTGATGTGCGCCTTCGCGCCGCTGACGCCGCCGGACCGCAGCAAATTCGAGGAAATGGGCGTCGAGGACATGATCCGCAGCCTATTCGACAACGGTTCCGTTTTTGCAGCCTGTTCACCCATGGAGGGCCGCTTCCTCAGCACCGCAGTGCTTTATCGCGGCATCATGGACGACAAGCCGCTCGCGGATGCCGCTCTCGCCGCCATGCGTGAGCAGTTGCCGCTCACCTACTGGATTCCTACCGCGTTTAAAATCGGCTATGTCGAGCAGCCGGGTGTTTCACATCGCAAGAGCATGGTGCTCCTCGCCAACAACACCGAAATCGCGCGTGTGCTCGATCGGATCTGCCACAACTTTGACAAGCTCTGGCAGCGCAAAGCCTTCGCAAACTGGTACCTCAATGAAGGCATGTCCGAGGAGCAGATCAATGCGCTGCGTGCCTCGGCGCAGGAACTCATCCAGAGCTACCAAGTCGCCGAGGAAAGCGGGGCTAAAGCCAAGGTTCAGGACAGTTCGGCAGACATCCTTCGCGGCAGTGGAAGCGCCAGTGCAGAGGACAGCCGCAGCGGCATGAGCCTGCGTGATCTCGTGGATCGTCGCCGTGCATAATCATATCAATTCAAAGTAGCAGAGAAACAATCGTTTGGAGGAACACCCGTGAGAGAGATTCTGAGCATTCATGTCGGACAGTGTGGTAATCAGATCGCCGACCGTTTTTGGCGGCTGATCCTTCGTGAGCATGGACTGACCGAGTCCGGCACGCTGAAAGATGGCAGCACCGCCGCGTGTGCGCGAGGTCTGCGTGGCTGCTGGTGCGCGTGAGTCCGGCACGCTGAAAGATGGCAGCACCGCCGCAGCGGCGAACACCAATATGGAGGTGTTCTTCCACAAAGTGCGCGATGGCAAATACGTTCCACGGGCCGTCCTGGTGGATCTTGAGCCCGGCGTCATCGCCCGAATTGAAGAGGGGGACACGGCCCAGCTTTTTGATGAAAGCAGCATCATCCGCAAAATCCCAGGCGCGGCTAACAACTGGGCGCGTGGCTACAATGTCGAAGGCGAGCGCATCATCGACCAGATCATGAACGTGATCGATGCGGCGGTTGAAAAGACCAAATCTTTGCAGGGCTTCCTCCTCACACACTCCATTGGTGGCGGGTCAGGCTCGGGTCTTGGTTCGCTCATTTTGGAGCGTCTGCGCCAAGCCTACCCCAAAAAGCGTATCTTCACCTTCTCCGTAGTGCCATCACCGGTGATTTCCGACTCCGCCGTCGAGCCGTACAATGCCGTGCTCACGCTGCAGCGTATTCTCGACAACGCCGATGCCGCCGTGCTGCTCGACGACGAGGCGCTTTTCCGCATCGCCAAATCCAAGCTGCACCGCAGTCCGAATTACATGGATCTCAATCACATCATCGCCCTCATCATGAGTTCGGTGACGGCGTCTTTGCGTTTCCCCGGCAAACTCAACACGGATTTGAGCGAATATGTGACCAATCTGGTGCCGTTCCCAGGTAATCATTTCCTCACCGCCTCTTTCGCGCCCATGCGCGCGCCAGGGCAGGAAGGGCAGGTGCGCATCAACTTCCCGGATGTGGCGCGTGAAACCTTCTCGCAGGACAATTTTACCGCCGCCATTGACTGGACTAATGGCGTGTACCTCTCCGCCTGCGCCCTCTTCCGTGGTGATGTGAAAGCCAAAGAGGTCGAGGAAAATATGGCCTCCATCCGCAAGAGCCTCAATTTCGCCAGCTACGTGCCAACGGGTGTCAAACTCGGCGTCGCTGACACCGCACCCGAAGGTTTCGCCTCCAGCGGCCTCGCGCTCGTCAACCACACCGGCATTGCCGCCGTCTTTGAGCGCCTGATCAGCAACTTCGACATCATGTTCGACAACCATGCCTACACACACTGGTATGAGAACAACGGTGTGACACGCGACATGATGGCGCACGCACGCAACACCATTGCCAATCTCGCCCAATCCTATCGCGACGCCAACTAGCCGCTTTGACGCGGTGTCCCGGTCTCGTGATGCCAACCTACTTCAATCGTGGATAACTCTACTCTGTCATTTCGTTGAAATAAAACCTGTTCAT
>JBDNIB010000371.1:0-3978 GCA_041688535.1 Prosthecobacter sp. | reverse complement strand
TCAACTCGGCCTGCCAGCGCCACCCCGCATCATCAGTGAGATCGAATGGGCGGAAAAATGTGGGGAGATCGAAGAACCGGCGGTGCTCGATGTCTTCGGATTTGATGCGGAAGACTTCACTCCGGGCGTGGTGAGCGCGAGAACAGGCGCGGCGGGTTTTCGCTATGTGGAAAAGAGCATCCAGGCCGCGCTGACGAAGCAGGTGGTGGCGGTGGCGACGGCACCGCTGAGCAAGGAGGCGCTGCATGCGGCTGGGATCATGTATCCGGGTCACACGGAGATGTTTGCGGAGAAAATGCAGGCGGAGCGGTCCTGCATGACGTTTTTCTCGGAGGAGATGATTTGCAGTCTCGTCACGGTCCACATCGGTTATCAGGATGTCGTGGCTGCGCTGACGACGCAGCGCATTTTGGAGGTGATCGAACTTACGGCAGAGGCGGTGCAGCGCGTGCGCGGCAAGAAGCCGCGCATGGCGGTGTGCGGGCTGAACCCGCATGCGGGTGAGCACGGCTTGTTTGGCCGGGGCGAGGAAGAAAGCATCATCGCACCGGCCATTGCGGCGGCGAAGGCAATGGGACACGACATCGAAGGCCCGTTGCCGCCGGACACGGCGTTCATCGCGTCGAAACGTCGGGTGGTGGATGCCTACATCTGCCTGTACCACGACCAGGCGCTCATTCCGCTGAAGGCGCTGGCGTTTGATTCTGCGGTGAACACCACGCTGGGGCTGCCAGTGCCGCGCACCAGCGTGGATCATGGCACGGCGTGCGACATCGCATGGCAGGGGAAGGCGAACGGCAACAGTCTGGTGGAGGCCGTGCGGCTGGCGGCGCAGATGGCGGCGGTTTAAAGGCTCACCTACGCGCTTCAGGTGCTGACGGGTTCACCTTGATGGAAGGTGATCTGGCTAAAGGGAATGGTCCAGCCGTTGTCATTGCAGGCATCGACACAGATGCGCTGGATCACACGGCCCAGGAACGAGTGCCGCTGTGCCACTTCACCACTGAAATCAGCGAGGATGGTGTAGTTGAGTGAAGAACTGGCAGCCTCGCTGAACTCGACGTTGACGTTTTTCAAGTTGTCCGCGCCGACGATGGTGTGCAGTTCGCGATCAAGCCGTTCTTTCAATTTGGTCGGCACTTCCGTGGTGCAGATGGCTTGATGCCTATAATCGATGCCGAAGATGCTGCGGACGCGGAAACTCTTGGCCAGGTTTTCGGGGCACATCTGTAGAAAGGCCTGTGTCGGGTAAGTGCGGCGGCTACCGCCAAGGAGGACGAGCTGCACCCAATCAGGCGATTGGGTGACCACCTTACCATGGGTGCCGTCATTCAGACAGACCCAGTCAGCCACCTCGCAGGGAAACCACATTTCATTTTCATAGGGGCGCGACACGAGCGGCATGAGGTCGCGTAGCGGCAGGCGCACATGCCCGCCGTCCAGCGCGGGATTGCGCAGCTCGGTGAAGGCACCGACAGAGCGGGCTTCCCAAGGCAGGCCATTGTAAATCACGCGTTCACCTTCGCGCACGGAGCCGAGATTCAGCAGCAGCTTCAACTGCTCGTAGAAAGCAGGCAGGGTCTGTTTGCCTGTCCAGGCGATGCCGATGAGGAACAACACGGCCAAGCCTAGCAGCACCCAGTCACCTGCGAGATAAAACACCAAGAGCACTGAAAAAGCGGTCAGCAGCAGCGTGGTGCCATGGTAGGCGACCATCGCGATGCGCAGACTGAAGGGACGGTTTTTCCGCTTTAGTGCGGGTAGGCGCTGCAGTCTGCTCCAGAGTAGCCGCAACGCGCCAAAAATCAGGGCACCGCTGCATAACGCCAGCATGAGATTGCGGCCTCGTTGCCTGAAGAAACTGCTGGTGACTTCCCGCAGCACGCCCAGCACGCCACCACGTTTCACCTCAAGCTCCTCGAGCTTGAACTCGGCCACAGCGAGTTCGGTGTCTGTCGCGTTCTGGCGTTTGCGCCAAGTTTCGAGCAGCTCTGTCAACAGGGGCTGAAGAGCCGGGTCGGAGTCCAGTTTGATCTGTTCTTCGATGCGGTTTGCGGCTGCCGACACCAACGCACCATCCTGTCTCAGGGAGGCGACCTGCCGCCGGAGGCTTTCGACCTCGCGCGGGGAGGCGGTCAGTTGTTTGAGTTCTTGAACGATGGGCAGCAGCAGTTCCTTGGTTTCGTTTTGCAGATCAAGGCCTTCTCCCGTCGGTTGGATAAAAGTCAGCGGATCAATGCCAGTGACGACGAATTCCAGGTTCTTCAGCAAGGCATCACGTTTTTCTCCCAGTGATTTGATGTTGGCTGCGGTTTTTTTCTGTTCGTCGTCAGGCAGCTTGGTCTTGAGCCGCTCACGTTCCAGTTTCAGATCGTGGTCCACTTCTTTGATCGAACCCGCCAGCGCTGTTAGCGCGGCACGGGAGCGGCCATTGACATCCGTTTCGGCAGTTTCAGCGGCGGCAGTGGTCTTTGTGGGTTCGTCAGTGGCTGCGCTTAAAGCCAAGCTGGTGCAGAAGAAAACAGCACACACCGACAGACATAGAAAGATGGGAAATGAGTGGCGACGCATGCTGATAGACATTCAAGCATGATCTGCCGCCAATTCACTCATCAAATGCCATGCCGTCGCAGATGAGGAACGCGCGTGCGTCACCTGCGTTCGCCAACCCAGCGTGGCACGCAGCCTAAGTGTGCCTGGGTCACCGTGGCGGCGAAGTCGGCGAGGTAGCCAAACTCGTATTTCACGGGAAGAATGGCGCGCGGGCGGGCATCGAGATCGGCATTCACCTGAATGGTGCCTGCGAGGAGGTCGAATTCGATTTCATCACCGTTTTGAACTGCGGCAATCGGGCCGCCCACCGCAGCCTCGGGGCTGCAATGCACTCCCACGGCACCACTTGACACCCCGGAGACACGGGTGTCTGAAATGAGCGCGACCTTGCCATACAGCTCCGGCACGGCGAGCGCGGCACTGGCGACGTGCATTTCCGGCATGCCCGATCCAACTGGGCCGCAGCCGCGAATGACGACGATGTGCCCAGGCTGGATGCGTCCGGCGGCGGCGGCGTCCGAGACGCTTTTCGAATCGTGGAAGCAGATGGCCTTGCCACGGAAACGCGGCTCATCCATGGAGGAAACTTTGAAGACGATGCCGTCAGGGGCGAGATTGCCGAAGCAGATCTGGATGTCGGCGAACTCTTTGAACGGGGCGTCGATGGGGGCGATAAGTTCGTTGGGGAAGGGTACTGCGGGCGCGTTGGCGAGGTTTTCAGCCAATGTTAGGCCGGTCACGGTGATGCAGGAGCCGTCAAGTAGGCCGGTTTGCATGAGGTGCTTGAGCAGCATCGTGGTGCCACCGAGGCGGTGGAGATCGACCATGGTGCCTTTGCCGCGCGGGGCGAAATTGCACAGCACGGGCGTGCGGCGACAGATAGCCTGGATGTCACGCAGCGTAAAATCGACCCCTGCCTCACGAGCGATGGCGAGCATGTGCAGGACGCCGTTGGTGGAGCCGCCGATGGCGGCGATGGCCGTCATCGCATTGGAGAGGGCGGCTTTCGTGACGATGTCACGCGGTCGCAGGTTCAATTCGAGTAAACGGCGCACAGCCTTACCGACACGAAGGCACTCATCGCGTTTTCCTGCTTCAATCGCGGGCATGGACGAGGTGTCGGGGAGGCTTAGCCCCATCGCTTCAAGGGCGATGCCCATCGTGTTGAACGTGGCGGCGATGCCGCAGCCGCCGGCACCTGGGCAGGCGGTGCGAATAATTTGTTCGGATTCCTCAAAGCTCATCGTGCCTTGGTTGGCCTTCGCGGCGGCGTCATAGACATCGTAAATCGTCGTGGGCTGCCCTTTGTGGCAGCCGGGCATGATGCTGCCGCCGTTGACGATGAGGCCGGGGTAATTCAAACGGGCGAGCGCCATCGCGAAGGCGGGGCCGTTTTTGTCACAATGATGCAGGCCGAGGAGCGCG
>JBDNIB010000370.1:0-11071 GCA_041688535.1 Prosthecobacter sp. | reverse complement strand
TTGGCTGATCTCGCATCCCCCTCGTCATGCGCCGGCAATTCAAACTCAGCGATGATCCCGTCGATGCCCGACAGTTCGAGGTCACGGTGAAACATCTCGCCAACAGCCTCAAATTCGGGCAGGACGAGTCCGTGTTTCACGGCAGCGGCCTAGAGTTTGTGCAGTCGCGTCTCTACATCGCGGGCGATCCGGTGAAGGCCATTGATTGGAAGGTTTCGGCACGCGTCGGCAAGCTCTTCATCAAAGAATACCAGGAGCCGAAGCAGATCCCGCTCTACCTGCTCGTGGACACCTCGGCATCGATGTGTGTGAGTTCGCAGACACTGAGCAAGTATGCCTGGGCCGTGCGCATCGCGACGGGCATCGCGCTGGCGGCGCAATCAACCATGACACCGGTCGGCTTGCTCGGCTGCGGAGCGCGTGAACTGCATGTGCGGCCTTCGCTTTCGCGCAATCTGGTCATGGAATGGTCGCACAAGCTCCGCCATCACGACTTCCACGAGGAAACGTCACTGGCGCAGCGCACGCGTGAGCTTGCGCCTTCATTGAAACGACTGACCACCGTCATCGTGCTGAGTGATCTGCACGATCCTGATGCCTTCGCCGCTTTGCAGGTGCTCGGACAAAAGCATGATTGCATCGTGCTGCATTTGCAGGACCCGGCGGAGCTGAACATCCAAGGCGCGGGCCTCTTCCGTGGTGCCGAGGCCGAGTCTGGCCGTGGTTTTGTCGGCCACGGCCGACGACAGTTTGTGGATAGCGCGGCATGGCAGAGCGAGCTGACGCGGTTCGGCATTGATTACCTGCATCTGCGCACGGATCAGCCGATCCTGGGCAAATTGCGCCACTTTTTGAATCGTCGCGGCATGGGAGGCAGCGCTGGCAGATAGCATGACACGCGGGCCACATTTCAAACGCAATCTCCTCATCGCGCTCGCCGTGCTGGTGATCGCGGCTGCGTGGCTTTATTTGCGCCAACCAAAGAGCGACACGCTCAATGTGCCGCTGGGCGTCGAGCAGGCAGCCATCGTGACCTACAGCGGACCTGCGGTCGCTGTGGCCCCTTACAAGTGGGGCGTGGCCGTGAACGTGCGCATTGCCGAGGTGCAGGAGGCGGAGGGGCGGCGCGTCTATGATGTTCGCTACATCGTCAATCGCGCGGGTACCTTTGATCTCAAAGATTATCTCGTGGCCGAAGATGGCAGCGCCTTGACCGGCCTGCCCACCTTCAAGTTCACCGGCGACGCGAAACTCTCGAAGGATCTCGATTCGCGCATTGAGGAAACGGAAGAGCTGCGGGTGGATGTCGGCGGGCGTTACTACGAGACCATGTCGTTGCTCGGCGTGCTGTGGATGGTGTGGCTGCTGCTGCTCATCTTTTACAAGCGGCCACATGCCGCGAAAGCAGTGGATGACGGCCCGCCAGAACCCACACTCGCCGAGATGCTGCGCCGCTTCCTCACGCAGATCGAAAACGACACGCTGACTGCCGCCGACAAAGCCAAAATGGAAATGCTGCTCCTGCGCTGCTGGCGTGACGAACTCGCACTCGGTCCGGTGCCGATGAACGAGGCGATGACCCGTATCAGCGGTGATACCAAAACCGGTGCCGCCTTGAAAAAGGTACAACATTGGCTGCACCACCCAAAATCGCCGGTGAAGAACGCTGAGATCGTCGCGGTCATCGCGCCCTACACGCGGGAGGTGACGACATGACATTTCAGCATCCGCAGTTGCTCGCGTTGCTGGCCCTGCCGGTGATGCTCGCGTTTTGGGAATGGGTGCGGCGGGGGCATCCCATCGTCATGCCCTTCGATCATGGCAAACAGCGCCGTGGCTGGTTCCTACGCTTCCTCGTGCTCACGGCGAACTGCCTGCCTGCAGCGCTGCTCGCCGTCGCCATTTTGTTTCTCGCGCATCCGATGACCTTCACGCCGCCCGAGGTCGAGCGGCAGCTCAACAACGTGCAGATCGTGCTCGATACCTCCGGCAGCATGGCCGAGCCGCATGGCTCGCAGGCGAACGGGCGGCATCGGCGTTTTGATTCCGCGATGGAGGCCATCGAGCAGTTCATCACCCACCGTCAGAGCGATGCCTTCGGTCTGACGATCTTTTCGCGCTTCTTCATCCACTGGCTGACGCTCACGCAGGACACGCAGTCCATCCCGCTGTCGAAGCGCTTCATCGAGCCGAACAATCCCAAGCTCGACCCGCCCGACATGCCACGTCACGGCCTGCCCGATGAGCTGGGGGGCATCACGTTCATCGGCAAAGCCCTGCACGGTGCCGCCGATCTACTGGCCCAGCGTCCCATCGGTGATCGCATGATCATTCTCCTCACCGATGGCGAAAGCTCCGACATCCTGCCGCCGCTTGATGCTGCGATCATCGCGCACCTCCGCGCTGATAACATCACCGTTTTCAGCATCCTGCTCAGCGACGAAGTCATCCAGCCCCAGCTCGTCGGCATCAGCCAAGCCACTGGCGGTGCCGTCTTCAACGCCGTCACCCCGGAAGCCCTGACCAGCGTCTTCAAGAGCATTGACGAGATGAAAAAGGTCGTGGTGCTGCAGAAGCAGCCGCAGACCATCAACTTCTACGATCCCTTCGTGATTCCCGCCCTGGGCCTGCTCGCCGCGAGCGTATTGGTGCTCTTCGGCCTGCGCTTCACGCCGTGGTGAAGCTAGCCCGCATTCTTGTAGCGCGGAATTCCGATTCCGAGTAGGTCCCGTCGCGGAATCGGAATTCCGCGCTACAACGACTCATTCAACTTCCGGGGGGGTGGAGCCTCACGGCTTTTTGGTCAACTGCACCGCGTCAGCCCCGACGATGCCGTCGGTGTCCTGGTTGCTGATCGTGATGACGGCGGGTTTGTCCGCCGTGAAATCGAAGGTGCCGAGGCTAATGAACAACGGGTCAATCGGCGGCACCTTTTTTTGGTTCACGAGCACCGTGGCCATTCCTGCGGCGTGTTCGATGCTCACCGGCACATTGCTGGCACGGTTCGGAGCGGCGGCGTAGGACACACGCACCTCATAGCGGCCTGTCGTTGGAATTTTGAGCCGGTAAATGACACGCTTGGCCCCTTTCTCGGTGTTCGCATCGTGAAGGCTCGATCCATCGACCGGACTGCCATACGAACTACCGGTCCAGTGGCCGACCTGCTCGGCCTCCTGCTCGCTCATGACGATACCGGGCAGTTTTACGGAACGCACCATGCTGGCGAGCGAGGCGAGTTCGAGCACGGCTTTTTGCGCGAGCAGTGCAGCTCGTAGCGTGGGGCGTCGTAATGCGCCGGTTTGGGGAACGGCACTTTGATGTCTTCACGCTGGGTGACGCAGATGCGGAAGTTGTAGCTCTGCGTGAGCTTGTCCGCGCTACCAGGTTCGAGTTTCGAGTCGGGATAGACACCGAAGATCGGCTTACCGCTGGCATCGAGGCCGGAAATGCTCGTGGGTGTGCCGTGGATGTAGCTGGGGCCAGTGCCGCCGATGCTGGGGCAGTCGCTCCCCATCACTTCGACCGTGCGCGGTCGGATCGGCATCGGGTGATAGCCGGCCAGCGGCTCGCCATACTGTGCGCGGCTTTCGCGGCCGACGATGTAGCTGACCTGCGCTGCCGCCATGAGGTCGCCTTCATAACTCGCGTCGATGAAGACCTTGCCGGTGTGGTTGGTGCCATCGGTGGTCGTCAGGCTGGTGATTCGCGCATCTTCTTTCGTGACCGATTGCAACGCCTGACCGGTGATGAATTTCACCCCAACCTCCCGCAGCATCGTTTGGAAGGTGGCCAGGTTCACCTGTGGCTCCGCATACCACATGGGCGTGTTGGGCTTCGCTGCCGCACGGGTGAAGAACTCGCGTGGAAAGCCGCCAATCGTTTCCTCCTTGCCCACATCGGTCTTACACAGACCGCCCGTGACCATGCCGCCGATCCATGGCGTCGGTTCGATCACAATGACCGACGCGCCTTCGCGCGCGGCCACGATGCCTGCGCTCAAACCGGCAGGCGTGCCGCCGTAGATGACGAGATCGAAGTCAGTGGCAAGAAGGGATGACGAACCCAATAGAAGCAAGAGCAGTATGCGCATGCTTTGAATATTTGGCCGGGTTGTGACTGGTGCCAACAGAAACGACAGCTGGTGTCATTCAATCCGCCTTGGCGAGCAAGGTTGAACACGATTGCTGTGTCATAAGCAGCGCCACACGCAGTGTTTGCATGAGCAACGCCATGTACCCACCTGCCGGGCCCGTTTGAGCAGGGATTCACTATGGCATAAAGGCGTGATGGACACTCCACCACGCCACTATTGTGGGACGCGATTACAGCCGCAAACCCGCGCCAAGATTGGCGTTGGCATTGAGTAAAGAGCTGGAAGACCGGTTGGACGGCCTGCCGGAGTAACTGTGACCCGAGTTTGATCGGGTATCCCGATGTCCATAGCCAGCGCGTGTGTGTCCTTGGCCTTCAACGTAGGTGTTGCAACTGGACAGTGTCGCTGCGAGCAGTCCGAGAGTAAGCATGTGTTTCATGGCCTCGATCATAAGCTGAACGAGCAGGCTCGCTATGGGGTCAATACCTCATCGCGGGCGCTCTTGGCGAGTCGAATGTTCAGAGTTGGCTGTTTCAGTTCGCTGAAGGCATAGTCCGCATTTCTCACACCCTGGAGGTTGAAATGAGGCGTTGTAGCGCGGAATTCCACGCGCTGTTTGTAGATACCCAGTGAGTGTGAGAAATGCGGCTTAGCGCGTTTCCTTGGCGTAGGCCTCAAACGCCTCGGCGATCTTGCCGGTTTTTTCGTCGCCTTTGTGGAAGATGAAGCGGTGGCGGAGCTTGATGCGTTCGTCCTGCTTGAGTTCGACGGCACCGCTTTCCTCCTGGAGCTTCAACTGTGACAGACCGAAGGGATTCGCGGTGAAGAGGCCGTAGGTGCGGGCATGCCAGGGGGTGGGATAGCGGAAGCTGCTGGGATGGTTGAGCATGGCGATGCCAAGGTGTTCGCCTTCGACCGGGCCGTTGAAGTCGCACCATTTCGCACGCTTGCCCCAGGAGTCGGCATCTTTGTCACCTTCGCTGTTGATGATTTTACCGCCCTCCTTGGCGTCCACGGACATGCTGTGTGGCACGCGGATGCTCAGGCCGGCGTCTTTTTTGTCATCCACATTCACCGATCCCTGCGAGGCAATGATGTCGATGTCCACGTCGATCAGACGCGTCTCGCCATCGACCTGGAAGGTCATGCAGCGCTCTTCGGAGCAGATGATCTTGCCTTCGACATCGACGTAATCCGACAGCGCATAGATCACGCCGATTTTGCCGCCGGTCAGCTCTTTGAACTCGCGGTGCTTGATCGCGCCGAGGTGTTTGAGGCGGTCGCTGGTCTTGGCGGCGCCAAAGGAGGCTGCTTCCGCCCAGTTGTCGAAACCACCGATGCTTTCATGGCCGAAATTGAGGCCGCGATGATGCGGATGATCCTGCTTCTCGCCCTCGACGTTCTTCATCGGATACGAGCGTGTCATGGATTTGCCGTCCGCGTTGTAAATCGGCCACAGGTAGGGCTTGTTCGCCTGGTCCACGACGTATTCGGCGAAGACCTTGCCGTCCACCTTCACGATGGCACCACCGGTGGCGGTTTTTTCAACGGTGAAGTCAGCGGCGCTGACAAACGGGGCGAGCAGGAGCGAGGCGAGGAGCAGTTTCATGGTGGTTTAGTGAACGTGTGAGAGACTGGAATGCTTTCGCCGGAGATCAATCCCAGCCACGGAAGAATCCGAGCGCGTTGCGGGTGGTGTCAGCGGCGACTTGTGCGACTGGCTCATCGCGCAAAACAGCGATGGCACGCGCCGTGTCGGCCACGTAGGCCGGTTCACAGCGTTTGCCGCGATGCGGCACCGGCGCGAGGTAGGGCGCATCGGTTTCGATCATGTAGCCGTTTGTGGGCACCAAACGGGCCGTTTCGGCGATGACGCCGGCATTCTTGAAACTCACGATACCCGTGAAGGAAATGAGATGCCCGCGTTCCAGCAACGGCTGCGCCTGCTCCAGCGTGCCGGTGAAGCAGTGAAACACGCCACGGAGCCGATCGCTGAATGGCAGCACGAGCGCGGTGAGATCGTTCCAGCTCTCGCGATTGTGCAGGATCACGTTCAGCTTCAATTCAGCGGCCAGTTCGAGCTGCGCGGTGAGCACTTGGGCTTGATGCGCCTTCCAATCGTCGAGGGTGAAGCTCTCCGGCGGCGCATGGAAGTAATCTAGGCCGATCTCACCGATGGCGCAGGCCTTGGGATGTTGCGCTAGCTCACGCAGTTCGTTGATCCACTCGCTGCCGTTCACCGAATCCGCATCGCAGGGATGAATCCCGACCGCTACGCGAACATCCGGCTCGTGTTCGGCGATGGCGAGCAGCTTGCGGGCGTTTTTGAGATCGGTGGCAGGGGCGACCATGCGCGCGATGCCTGCGGCGCGGGCGCGGGCCAGTACGGCGGGCAGGTCTGAGTCAAACTGCTTGCTGCCGAGGTGAGTGTGCGAGTCGAAAAACATCTGCTGCGCCTTCGCATGGGCTGTTCGGGTGTCAAGCGGCACGAATTTGTCCTTTCCTCACGCATGGGATTGGTGATAAACCAAGGACATGTTGTTTCGCCAGATTTTTGCTGTTGGCCTGCTTTCTTGCGCTGTTCATACCGCGTCGGCGGATTATTTCGGCATTCATGTGATCGATGAGACGACGGGACGCGGCGTGCCGCTGATCACGCTGAAAACGACGAACCACATCACGCTGACGACGGACAGCGCGGGCTGGATCGCGTTCGACGAGCCGGGATTGATGAACCGCGTGGTGTTTTTCAATGTCGAGGGGCCGGGTTATGCACTGCCGAAGGATGGGTTCGGCTTTGCGGGAGTGAAACTGACTCCCGTGGCCGGAAAAACGGCGGAGGTGAAGGTGCTGCGCACCAACATCGCCGAGCGGCTGTGTCGGCTCACAGGGCAGGGGATTTACCGTGACAGTACGCTGCTGGGGAAGGAGGCACCGCTGCCGCGACCGAACTTGTTCGCGGATGTGATGGGCCAGGACTCGGTGCAGGTGGTGCCGTGGAAGGGCCGCTACTTTTGGATTTTCGGCGATACTTTGCGGCCCGATTACCCGCTGGGAAATTTCCATTCTACCGCCGCGTGGAGCGATCCGTCGGATAAAGGTGGCCTCGACCCTGAGCATGGCATCCACTTTGAATACATCACGGACGAGAACGGCGGGGTGGCCCAGATGCTGCCGGTGGAGGAACCCGGCATGGTGTGGCTGTTCGGCATGCACACGGTCATGGATGCGGCGAACAAGGAGCACCTCCTGGCGCATTATTCACGCTGGCGTGATCTGGGCAAACGGCTGGAGCATGGGCTGGCCGAGCTGGATGAGACCACTCAGCGGTTCGACCGCATCGCAGTGCTGGGAGATGAATTTGACTGGCAACACCCGCAGGGCAATGCGGTGCGCGTGAAAGGTGAGGACGATGACTGGATTTATTTTTCGACACCGTTCTGCCAGACACGGGTGATGGCGGATTACCTGTCCGTGCAGAACACCTCGGCTTACGAGTCGCTGTTGTGGTCCGAGGAGCATGGCGACTACGTCTGGCAGAACTCCCAGCCGCCCACCACGCAGAAAGAGGAGGCCCAGCTCATCGCGGCGAAAAAGCTGCCGCCGGACAAGGCGCGCATGCAGGTCGTGGATGCGCAGAGTGGCAAGCCGGTGAAGCTGCATGCCGGCAGCGTGCATTGGAACCCGCATCGTGAGCGCTGGGTCATGATCGCCGTTCAGGAGAGCGGCTCTGTGTCGTATCTCGGTGAGGTGTGGTATCTGGAGTCAAAACAGATCGAGGGTCCGTGGCGCAAGGCGGTCAAAATTGCCACGCATCCGAAGTACAGCTTCTACAACCCCAGCCATCACGCGTTTTTTGACCAGCAGGACGGCCGGATCATTTATTTTCAAGGGACGTATGCGGAGACCTTCTCCGGCAATCCTGTCGCCACGCCGCGCTACGACTACAATCAGATCATGTACCGCCTCGATCTCGACGGCGAGCGGCTGAAAGCAGCGCGGGAGGAGTAGCGCGGGCAATCCTGTCAATAGTGTTCGGCACAGCGGGTGCTCGGTCGTGCGCAGCATGGCGGCGAGGCCAGGCATGCTTACACGCGCAACCCTGATGCCTTGCGCGCCGGTGGCCGTCCCCAGCGGGACAGAACTGCCCACTACGACAGCGATTAGCATGGGCAGGATGGCCCGTGCTATTTCAAACTCCGCAGCCAAGCCACGAGGTCGAGCAGTTCTGGTTCGGGCATGGTTTGATCGAGACCGGCGGGCATGAGGCTGGTGGGGAGGGTGGTGTCGCCGGTGATGGTTTGATGCGCGATGGTTTTTTCCTGACCGGCGATGTCGATGACGAGCAGGCCTTCGGCGGTGTGGGATTTGATGACGCCGAGGGTTTGCTGGCCGTCGCTGGTCTCGATGATGTGGGCCTCGTAGTCGCGGGCCAGGGTGTTGCTTGGAAAGAGAATGCTTTCGAGCAGATCACGCTCAGTGCGGATGGCACCGATGTGGGAGAGATCGGGGCCGATGGGCCGGCCCGCTTCGCCAATCTTGTGGCAGGCGATGCAGGTGCCCTTCCCTGCTTCGAAATGCTGTTTTCCATTCGCCGCGTTGCCGCTGGCGATGACTTTGTCCGATAGCGGCCCAAGCTGGCGTTTTTTGATCTCGGTGGCGGCCACAGCGGTGTTGTAGGCGGGCAGGATGATGGTTTCAAAGATGTCCGGTGGCAGATCGGCCAGCACGGTGCGATAGTGGCTTTCCTGCTGGCTGGCGATGGCGGGATTCTTGGCGATTTGCGTGGCGAGAAGACGGGCGATCTCGGCGTCCTTGTGTTTTTTTAGAACGGGCAGCAGCGCCTTCAACTCAACCGGGCCGACGGTCGCGAACAACGGCGCGACCTGCGTGACCAACTCCTTCGGCAGCGGCGCAGCGGCGATCATGCCAGCGGCCTGAATTTTGGCAGCGGCGGATGAGGACGCGGCGGCCAGCACGCCTTTGACCATGTCGAAGGTCGCGCCGGTGAGTTTGACCGATTTGGCGGAGTCGAGCGCCTTCAGGCGAATGGCAAGCGGACGCTTCGTGTCGTTGGCGATGGCTTGCAGCGCGGCATCGAATTGTGGGGATTTCAGTTTTTTGATGGCGTCGAGAACAAGGAGTGACGGCATCCTGCCGTCATTCAGTGCTGACGGCTGGAAGCCGTCACTCCTTGGGGCCAGCATGTCTTCGAGAGGTTTGATCCAGGCGTCATTGGTGATACCTGTGGTTTGGGTGGCGAGAATGCTCAATGCGGTGGTGCGCACCTCTGCGGCGGCGTGACCTAACATCGCAGTAATGAGTTTCAGAGTCGGAGCCTGGGTGATTTGGTCTGTAAGCACGCTGGCAATGAAGTCGAGCTTTGCTGGGGAAATCGAATCATGTTTGAGCCATGAGTCGAAAGCAACAGAAGCAATTCCGGCACCATTCGGCATGACGGCCAGAGAACGACGAATTGCGGAAGCCCACGATGGTGATTTGTCTGGATCAAAACGCTGAAGCGCATGCTCAACGGTATTAGCAAAGCCACGAGATTCAGGATGACGCGCTGCATGAACCAGCAGAGTGCGACTACCATAAAGATCATTCGCCGGACCACTGTGAAATGCGAGAGGCAGAATTTGAAGCGCCCGAATAAGCAAATGCTCGCTGGTTGGATCGAGTTCCTGACTGAGCATTGCATCAAGCTGAGAAAGCAGCTCTTGATCATACTGCTCATGCTCAACCACCCATTCGAGCGCACGACGGCGGACGTGCGGGTCGTTCGATTTGAGGTTAGTGATGGCTGATTTCAAATCGATGGGGTGGACGGGGGCGTCCGCGCTCCTGTTGGCAAACACTGCGGCACCTAGCTTCGTGGGCTTGATGCGATACACCGCGCCGAGCAGATCCGACTTCGCCATGAGGCTGGCGGGGCAGCCGATGCGGAACCAGCCGCCGGTGTCGATGAGGAGGAGGGAGCCGTCGCGCGGGTCTTCCATCACGTCGGTGAGGTGGATGTCGGGGTTGTGGAGTTTGAGGAATTCGTTTTCGACGGCCTGGTAGGTGCTGCCGCTGGGGGTGAGCTCCATGCGGACGAGGCGCTGGGTGTTGAAGTGGGTGACCAAGAATTGAAGCGCTCTTGGCTCCTGGTTCTTGGTTGGATACGTTTTCCAGAAGCAGCAGCCGCTGACGGCGACGTGGCCGAAGTTGTACATTACGGGCATGGTTTCGAGAGTGCGCGGGAGGTGGGCGATTGCTTTGAGCTGGTCGCTGCGCTCATAAACGCCGCCGTAGAGCCAGTGGATGAGGGTGTCGCCACGTGGCTGGGAGTAGTAGAGGTTCTGCACGCCGATGATGTCGCCATCGGGCGTGAAATCGACTTCGACGGGGTTGTCGCCGCAGCCGAGGGAATGCCAGGCGATGTCGCTGCCATCGGGCTGGCAGCTCCAGATGCCGCAGGCGAGCGATTCATCGACGAGGGTGCCGTCTTTCTGCGTGACCTTATGGCCTTTGCGGCCATGGCACCAGTAGAGGCGGCCATTGAGATGCAAAAACGGGCCGTGGATGTCAGCGGCGTTGCCGGTGTAATCGAAGCCGGTGACGATCTGCTCGCGCTGGTCGGCGACGCCGTCGCTGTCGGTATCGGTGAGTTTCCAAATGCCGGGCGGTGAGCCGACGTAGAGGCTGCCGTTGAGCCAGCACGCGCCTTGCGGGAAGGTCATCTTGTCGGCGAAGACGGTGCTTTTGTCGAAACTGCCGTCGTTGTCGGTGTCTTCGAGCATGAGGACGCGGTTCGGCGGATTGGCCTCAAGCTGCGCTTTGTTCCAGTTCACGCCGACGGCATCGCCAACGAAGAGGCGGCCGCGATCATCGAGGCAGCCCATGATGGGGTGGGTGACGAGCGGTGCAGCGGCGGCGAGTTCGAGTGTGTAGCCGTCGGAGAGATCGTGCTTGGGAATGACGAATGACGAATGA
>JBDNIB010000369.1:0-3676 GCA_041688535.1 Prosthecobacter sp. | reverse complement strand
GGCGGGTTTGGCGGCGGAGTGTTGGATGCTGCTGAGGTTTATTTCGCCAAACACATCCGGCCTGCGATATGACAATCACGCAGCCCTCGCCTGCGGAAACTCGTCGAGTTGCCAGGCGGGCTGATCGCAGGTGCGGGCGATTTGATTGAGCTGGCTTATCTCGTGGGCGGAAAATAGAAGGCCGCCGTTGCGGCTGCATTTCTCGGCCCAACGAGCCTCCAACTGGCCGGGGAGGAGGCAATGCTCGTTTCCTCCTGAGAGGATGTTGTCGAGGATGGCCTTCACGTTTTCGGCCTGGGTGAGTCCGCCTGCGAAGGCACCGCTGGACAGGGCTTCGGGGTGGATGACTTGAAAATAGAAGCACGGGGTCTGCTTGGCGCCGGGAACGGGATCGCGACCACGGATGGTTGGCAAAGAGCCGCCGATGAGAGCGGCAAATAGCTCATCCACCAGCGCGAGGCCGTAGCCCTTGTGCTGGCCGAATGGTAGCAGCGCAGCGACTTGGGTCGGATCTGTGGTCATGTGGCCATCCTTGTCGAGGGCGAGGTCCGGCGGCAGCGATTTGCCTTCGCGGGCGAGCTGCTGCACGCGCCCGAGCGCGATCACGGATGTCGCCCAATCGACCACGATGGGAAAGCCGACGGCATGTGTGGTCGGAAAGCCCCATGAGTGCGGATTGGTGCCCAAGGTCGCGTGCCTACCGCCGAATGGTACGACGCCGGTCTTGGCGGAGGTGCAGTTGGTGTAGGCGACGTAGCCGCGCTGTGCAGCCGCCATGACGTAGCCGCCGCCCCAGAGGTAATGAAAGGCGTTGTCCACTGACACTTGGCCGATGCCATATTTCTCGGCGAGGGCGATGCAGGTCTCAATGGCTTGTTCGGCGACGGGCTGGCCGAGTTTGCGGTTGGCATTCCAGACTTCGGTGGCGGGAAAGCGCCCCGGAAGTTTCTCGATCACGGCACCGGGCACGCAGCCGCCGACTTTGGAGCCGAAATGATCGTCGAGGCTCAATCCCTTGATGCCACTGTGCGTGCGAACGCCGTGCCACGAGGCGCTTTGCGCGATGCGCACGGCAGACTCGGTTTCCTCTGCCGTGTAGCCGCGTGCGCGGTAGGCGGCGGTGATGGTGGCATTGTGCCGATCCACGGGCACGACATGCATGGTTTCGTCTTCGTCGTTCATCAGTGGCAAGTGTTACCTCGTTTTATCCTGCGGCGGTCGATGGCCCAGACCGAGACAGAGAATGATCGTCGCGCTCACGGCCATGGAGGCGGTGAGGACGTAGATGCCGATGGCGAATGAGCCGGTGTTTTTCTCGATGCTGCCGAGCAGGTAGGGCCCCATGAAGCCGCCGATCTGGCCGATGGAGTTGATCAGTCCGATGCACGCGGCGGCGGCTGATTCCGTGAGGAACAGGCTGGGCAGCGCCCAGAACGCGGGCTGGTAGCCTTTCACTCCGGCGAAGAAGACCATGAAGCAGATGATGGTGAGAACGAGGTTGCCCTGGGTCAACGGCGCGAGCCCCAGCGCGATGAGGCCGATGATGATGGAAAACGCGGCGTGGCAGCGGCGTTCGCCCGTGCGGTCGGAATTCCAACCGACGAACAACTGGCTGCAAAGCGCCAGGCACGGCGGCAAAATGACCAGCCAGGTGATCTCGTTCAGATTGAGCGAATACCAGGCCTTCAAGATGCTCGGGAAAAAGAATTCGTAGCCGTAGTTCGCCGTGACGCTGCAACAAAACGCCACGGCCAGCAGCAGCACCTTCGGATTCCGAAATGCCTCGCCGAGCGTCATGCGCTTGCCCTTGGAGCGCTGCGCTTTTTCGAGCTGCAGTTGCTGCTCCAGCGCTTCGCGTTCTTCATCGGCGAGCCACTTCGCGTAACGCGGTCGATCCGGCAGCACGAACAGCACGACAAAGCCCAGGATGACGGCGGGCACGCCCCAGAAGATGTACATCCACTGCCAGCCTTCCATGCCCAGGATCTCGGGATGGTGAATGGTCACGCCGCCGATGACTTCGTCGGTGCCGATACGCAATAGGAGGTGAGAGATTTTAGGGCTGACGATTTGCGCCACCGGTGTCGCGATCAAAAACCAAGCTACCGCGCGCGAGCGGTCGCGATTTGGAAACCAGTGGGTCAGGAAGACGATGACGCCGGGGAAAAAGCCCGCCTCAGCGAGACCGAGGGCAAAGCGCACGCAATAGAATTGCATGGGCGTCGTCACCGCCGCTGTGAGCGCGGCCATGATGCCCCAGGTGACCATGATCCGCGACATCATGCGCCGCGCGCTCCAGCGCTCGACGAGCAGCGTGCCCGGAATTTCGAGCAAGATGTAGCCCCAGAAAAACATGCCCGCGCCGAACCCGATGACCGCGTTGTCAAAGTCCGGCAGGTCCTTCGCCATCGTCAGCTTGGCGAGGCTGACATTCGCCCGGTCCACATAGGCAATCACGTAGCAGACGAAGAGCAGCGGCAACAAACGCCAGTACGCTTTGTTCCTGGCGCGATCGAGCGGAGATCTGTCGGGGGTCGGGTTCAAGGTCGGAGTGGTTATCGTTCAAGAGGTTTGTTTTGCAACGGGCCGTTCGCGAGCACGATGCGGTTCGGAGCGAGTCATTTTGAACTGTTTACAAAGCAGGGCGGCTGTGATGCAATCCACGACAATATGCACTTTGATCCGCGTCATTACCAAATCGCCGTGGACATTGTATTCCAAGAAACCGGCGACAAACAGTTCATCCAGGGCCGTTACATCATCAACCACCCCTGGCGCGGCAAGGCGACGAACGAGCGGGGAAAAGCCTACTTCGCCGAACTGCCGAAACGTCTCGAAGCGGAGGCCTAGACGGCGGCGAAGCTGACCGGCTGGCCGATTGAGCGGATTCGCGCGAAGCAGGCGAGCTACAAGGACACGTCGAAGGAGCCGAAGGAGTAATGACGAATGACGAATGTCGAAGAGGTTCCGCGCCAGGGATGGCGGGATCGTTGCGATATTACACCACGGAGCGCCAGGGCCGCCAAAAGGGCCTGGGAGCGGTGCTGCTGGAGAGCCTTGCGTTCCAGCGTTTGCCTTGGGTTTGCACGGGTGTGCGGCGCACACGAACCCAGGGAAGCGCTCGCCAAGACTCGCGCATCCCTGGGCTATATTCCTGAAGCCCTTCAGGCTTCCATCTTGCCCTGCTGAGTGCGCTCATCCCAACGAATGAAGAAATCGGTGGTCACCCTGAATCGGTGATAAATCACGCAACCTGATGAACGACTTCCATACGACGCGCTGGAGCCTCATTTCGCAGATGCGGCATGGCAGTGATCCGGACGGTGCGCGGGTGGCGCTGGGGGAGCTGTGTCAGCGCTGTTGGTTTCCGATCTATGCGTTTGTGCGGCGTGGCGGAGCGGCCGCGCATGATGCGGAGGATCTGACGCAGGCCTTTTTTCAGCATCTGCTGATGCATGACCTCATGACGCGGGCGCAGCGGGAACGGGGGCGCTTCCGGTCCTTCCTGCTCGGCTGTTTGAAGCACTTTCTCGACAACGAATGGCAAAAGGGCACGGCGCAGCGACGCGGCGGGCATCTTTCGCCGGAGCATCTCGACGCACTGCAGGCGGAGGAGCGCTATCGGCTGGAGGCAGAATCGCTGGCGGCGGATGACGATACGGTTTTTGACCAGCAG
>JBDNIB010000039.1:0-1446 GCA_041688535.1 Prosthecobacter sp. | reverse complement strand
CTAGCGGGCTGTATTCAAAAGTCTCGCCTGCTTTGAGCTGAATCGTCGTTTCAAAGTCACGCGGCTCCGGCTGCAAATCCATCCAGCCGCCCGTCTCACGCACATCGCCGGAGACATCCGGCCCGGACGGCTGCCGAGCGCGAAAACTCATCGCGATGGGCTCATGTGCGGGCACGAGTCGGAAGTCCCGCACCTGCCGCACAGCGCGGCCACGGAAGCGCACGCGATACGCGCCACTCTCTCTGGCGCGAAAGCCGCGCGGATAGCCAAAGTAGGGCCAAGCGGCGGAGCGAAACATCGCCAGCTCCAGCGTGGGATCACGCCGCAGTTCCGGCGTCATGTCTTTATACTGCGCGTTGGTGATGGGTGTCATGCGATTGTCCTTGGCAAAGAACATCGCCTCACGCTCGCCGAAGGTGTTGAGCGATGGAAAGAGATCCGTGCCAGTGAAACGCTGCTTCACTGGAGCAGGCGACGGTTTGTCAGCCGCCATCGCGACACGCAGTGCCGTCTCCGTGGCATCAAGATAGGCATCGAGCTGCACGCGGGAGACATCGAGCAGTGCAGACACTTTCGTGAACCCATGCGCATCGCGATCCGCAGGCACTTTATCGCGGATGTCGAGGTCCGGCAGTTTCAGGAGCACGCGCAGGTTGTTTTCAAATTCCACCCGCGTGAGCCGCCGCACGGGCCCGCGACCGTTTTTCGCGATGTCTGCCTTGTCCGCCGCCAGCAGCTCCGCACCCAGCGCAGCGACGAACTGCTTTCGCTCCGCCACACTCACCTCTGACTTCTCCGACGGTGGCATCTCCCCCTGCTCGACGAGATCAAACAACCGCGCCCAACGTCCGCGATTCGTTCCATCTTCAAGCTGAAGCTTCAATGCGGTGATGTCGAAGTCGCCTTTCGACACGCTATCGTCGTGGCACTCCATGCAGTGCTTTTCGGTGAAGCTGGAAATGTGGATGGCTGCGCTGGATGATGCCGATTTAGGAGACGGCAGACTTACCGCCTGCACATTCGTGATGTGCAGTTCCTCCAGCCCGCTGGCTTTGTCCACGACACCCTCGACTTGATCCACCAACTGGTCGCGTGTGAGCCTCCACACGACCTTGCCAGAGGCATCGATCTCCGCCAGCAGGTCGCGGCCCTCCGCTGGTGTCTTCAGATGAAAATCACCACAGGCAATGAGCAGGTTTCCATTCTCCAGCCGCGTCATGCCGAGCAGGTAGCGGCATTGCAGTCCGAGGTCTTCGAGGGTCCAGCAGCCGAGTTTTTTGCCCTTCGCATCGAGATGGAGCAACTGACCACCGGTCGAGGTGGAGACCCAAAGCGTACCATCTTCCACCGGCAGCATGGCAAAGGCCTTCTTCACGGTAGGCGATGGCTTCAGCAGCGGATCGAGCGGAATGCTCTGCAACACCCGGCCGGTGGTCTTTTCCACCT
>JBDNIB010000368.1:0-1370 GCA_041688535.1 Prosthecobacter sp. | reverse complement strand
CTTGCGGGGCTTTGCTCATGGCAGATTCGCGTGGGCTATCTCGCTGCGGATTCTCTTCGAGTATGAGGAAATCATCAGCGACCTGGCGTCCGACCGCACCTGGAAAAACTTGCGGGCGCTCATGGAGATGACGAATCGTCGTTACCGGAACTTTGTGTTGTTCGATCCGCACATCGAGTTTCACATTGTCTCCGCTGACCCCGATGACAACGCCTTCACCGATTGTGCCATTGCCGCCCATGCGGACTACGTCATCACGGAGGACCGCCATTTTGCGCCGCTGGCAAACGCGGGCTACAAACCGCAGCCGATCAAGCCCGACGAGTTTATTGCCCGGTATCGCGGAGTTTACGTTTGATCGAGGAGTCAGCATCGGATTACACGACTGCAGCGGCTTTTTCAAACAACGCGCTTTGCTCGTCTTCAGGATCGAGCGAGGCGGAGGTGGCCTTGCTGCTGGCGAACAGCGCGAACACGGCGGGCAGGAAGAACAGTGTGGCGATGGTGGCGAGCGCGAGGCCGCCCACCACCGCACGACCGAGCGGTGCGGTTTGATCACCGGCATCGCCGAGGCCTAGGGCGAGTGGCATCATGCCGGCGAGCATGGCGAAGCTGGTCATCAAAATCGGGCGCAGACGGCTCACGGCACCTTCGATGGCGGCGGCGCGGCGGTCGCCATGCATGGCGATGCGGGCGCGGTCGGCGAAGGTGACGAGCAGGATGGCGTTCGCCACGGCGACGCCGACGGCCATGATCGCGCCCATGGCGGACTGGATGTTGATTGTGGTGCCAGTGAAGAACAGCGCGAGCACCACACCCGCGATGACCGCAGGCATGGTGGAAATGACGACCAGGGCGAGGCGCAGCGATTGGAAGTTTGCGCACAGCAGCAGGAAGATGACGACGATGGCGATGACGAGACCGCTGCTGAAGCCTTCGTAGAGCTGGTTATACGGGACGATCTGGCCACGCACATCCACCTTCGTCTTGCCATCGGCAGCGGGGCCGACCTCGGCGATCAGCGTGCGCACTTTCGCGATGGCACTGCCGAAATCAGTGCCGTGGATATTGGCGGTGATGCTGACCACGCGCACGAGGTTGTAGCGCTCATAGGTGCCCACGGCGGTGCCTTGCTCGATCTTGGCAAGGTTGCGCAGCAGCACCGGTGCGCCGTCTTGCGAGGTTACGGGCACGTTGCCCAGGTCTTCGAGCGACTGCGTGCGTTCTTCGGGGATCTGCACTTGCAGGTTGTAGCTGACGCCGTTGCTCGGATCGGCCCAATACACCGGCACGGTGAAGCGGCTTGATGTGGTGGCGGCCACGAGGCTGCGCGTCACGTCCTCCACGTTCACGCCGAGCAATCCGGCGCG
>JBDNIB010000367.1:0-5127 GCA_041688535.1 Prosthecobacter sp. | reverse complement strand
TTCACGGCGCCACCGAGCACAATTTGCGCAACGTCACCGCCGCCTTCCCGCTCGGCAGTTTCACCTGCGTCACCGGACCTTCGGGCAGCGGTAAATCGACATTGGTCGATGACATCCTCATGCGGGCACTGCGGCGGCATTTCTATGACGCCAAGGACATCCCCGGCGCGCACGAGCGCATCAGCGGTCTCGAACATCTCGACAAAGTGGTCGTCATCGACCTGTCGCCCATCGGTCGCAGCCCGCGCTCGAATCCCGCCACCTACACAGGCGCTTTCGGACCGATCCGCGAACTCGTCGCGCAGCTTCCACTCTCCCGCGTGCGCGGTTACGGCGCAGGCAGGTTCAGCTTCAACACACCCGGTGGCCGCTGTGAAAAATGCGAGGGCGACGGCGTTATCAAGATCGACATGCACTTCCTCGCCGACGTCTATGTCACCTGCGAAGCCTGCAAAGGCCGCCGCTACGGTGCCGAGACACTCGAAGTCACCTTCAAGGGCAAAAACATCGCCGATGTGCTCGACATGACCGTCAGCGAAGCCGCCCGATTCTTCGGCAAGAACAACAGCATCTCGCCCAAACTGCGCACGCTGGAGGATACCGGCCTCGGCTACATCAAGCTCGGCCAGAGCGGTGCCTCGCTTTCCGGCGGCGAAGCCCAGCGCATCAAGCTCAGCGCCGAACTCGCCAAACGCAGCACCGGCCGCACGCTCTACGTCCTCGACGAACCCACCACCGGCCTGCACAGCGCCGACATCCAAACGCTGCTCGGCGTCCTCCTGCGCCTGCGCGACGCGGGCAACACGCTCATCGTCATCGAGCATCAACTCGACGTCATCCGCTGTGCCGACTGGATCATCGACCTCGGCCCCGGCGGCGGCAGCGAAGGTGGGCATATCCTTGCCACGGGAACGCCGAAGCAGATCGCAATGAACAAGAAGAGTGTGACGGGCAGGTTTCTGCGTCGAGACACATAAGACCTTGCCATCGCCCTCATGCCGCATTGAATCGCAGACATGTCGATTCCTCTCGAAGACCTGTTCAATGACGTGATCGCCAAGTCCATGCGCGGGCTTGGCCTCAGCGAGGCTGATCTTGCTACCAAGTCGGGTGTCAGCGCCGAAGACATCGCCGCCGCGAAGGCGGGCACGGTGGATGACAAGGTGCTGCGCAAGATCGCGCCGCATCTCAACCTCGACGGTTTCTCCCTTGTGGAGATGGCGCATGGCGACTGGCTGCCAACCACCCTCACGCCGGGCGGACTCGCGCAGTTTAACACAACGTATCACGACATGACCGTGAACGCCTACCTCGTCTGGGACAAGGAAACGAAGAACGCCGTTGCCTTTGACACCGGGGCCGATGCCACGCCGATGATCGACCTCATTCAGGAGAAGGGGCTCAATCTCAGCCTCATCTTCCTCACTCACACGCATCCCGATCACATCCTCGATCTCGCGAAGCTCTCCGCTGACGGTGCCGTGACGACATTCGTGAACGCCCGCGAATCCTGCGCCGGAGCCAAGACCTTCGAATTGGCCGATACAGAGTCCTGGGAGAGCGGCGGCCTCAAGATCGAACCCCGCAGCACCTGGGGCCATTCGAAAGGCGGCATCACCTACCTAGTCAGTGGCCTGAAGAAGCCGCTCGCCATCGTCGGTGATGCCCTGTTCGCCTCCAGCATGGGCGGCGGCATGGTCTCTTATGCCGACGCGCTTGCTACGAACCGCAAAGAAATCTTCTCGCTCACCGATGACACCGTCCTCTGCCCCGGCCACGGCCCGCTGACGACCGTCGGCGAGGAAAAAGCCCACAACCCGTTTTATCCGGAGTTCAAGTCCGCTAGATGACCCTCGTGACAGGACTTGACCAACCTTGACCCAATCACTCACTCACATGTCCCAAACCGTTGCATTCGTCGGAGTCGGTAAAATGGGGGGCAACATGGCCCGCCGTCTCAAAGATTGTGGTTACAGCATCACCGCCGTGCTCGATGTGAACACGCAGGCAGCTGAAGATCTCGCCAAGGAACTTGGCTGCCAGGCGTGCACGAAGCTGACCGATGTCACCGCCGCCGCAGATGTCATTTTCACCGTCGTGACCAACGATGCCTCCATGCGCGGTATCTTCTTTGGCAGCGGCGACAGCCTACTCACCAACGCGCAGGGCAAAATCTTCATCAACTGCGCCACGCTCTCTCCAGCGATTCATCGCGAGGTGTATGCCGCCGCTGAAAAAGCGGGCGCGCACAGCCTCGAAGCCTGCATGGCCTCCAGCATCAGCCACGCCCGCGAAGGTAAGCTCTACCTCATGCTTGCGGGCGATGAGGCGATCTACACGCAGGTGCAGCCGATGATCGAGCAGATGAGTGTGAACCGCCGCTTCATCGGTGGTCCCGGCCGTGCCGCGGAAGTCAAAGCGCTGGTGAACATGGTCATGAATATCAATACCGCCGGTCTCGCCGAAGGTTTGGGCCTCGCCGCCGCCCTGGGCCATGATTTGGACCTGATCCGCGAAGTTTTCAGTCAAACGGGTGCCAACTCTCGCGTCCTCGAAACCGACAGCGGCGACATGGTCGCCCGCGAGCACGATTGTTGGTTCTCCGCCGAACACGCTGCCAAAGACAGCGGCATCGCCGCCGATGTCGCGAAGACTGTCGGACTCACTCTCCCGCTCAACGAAGCCACGAAGGCCCAATACGACAAGATGGTAACTCTTGGTCTCGGAGATCTCGATAAATCGGGTGTCGCTGAGTTGACGTTCAAGGGACGGCACGCGTAACCGCCATTACTGCGGTGCGCCGCCGATTTTAAGCACCTCAAGTTTCTTGCTCACTTTGAGTCGATCCAACTCCCGACCACCAGTGGTGGCGCGGATGATGAGGGTCTGGCCGATGGCGGCGGGGACCATTGATTCCTCGCCAGATTGCAGCGAGCGCACAAACTGCTCGCGCTCCGCACCGATGGCGACGCCAAAGATGCGCACCGCCCCAGGGTGATTGTTGGTGACAACAATTTCCGCCGGGTCGCCGGTGTTCAGCGATGGCTGGGGCGCTGTGGCGGCAGCAGGCTGTGCTTTGGGCGGTGGCATGGTGTTGCTGGACGGCACCGGCAGCGCACGCGGCGTGGGTTGCACCGCATTCACCACCGGGCGCTTTGGGGTGAAGGCCGGCTCGGTGATTTCGATGGGTTTCGCGGTATTGGCAGCGCGTTTCGGCTCCTTCGCGGCCCCGCAGTCGAATTGATCCAGTAGTTCCTGCCGTCGTGGCTCCAGGGGCAGGTCGCAATACGTTTTGACCGCGCGTTTGCGCCGCACCAATTCGTCAATCTCCGGTGTGGTGAAGGCATTGGGATCAAACGGGGCGATGCGCTGGCGGTCGAACTGGTCAAACTCGTTCGCCATCCCCTCACGTTGCCGCAGCTTGGTGTTCAGGCTTGCCTGCGCGGTCCCCGCGTCACGATTGAACTGGTTGTGCAGGTTCGCGATGTTCGCCGCCATCTGCGCGTCCTGATTTTGCAGCAGCACCATCTGCTGCCGGATCTGCTGAATCTCCACCTGATGCTGCTGCATCTCGACCAGGATGGCCTGCGCGCCGCCTTCCTGCATGCCGGGACGCATCCCGGGCTGCATGGTCGGACTCTGCGGGATCGGTTGCTGCTGCAGCATGGCGGCCTGGTATTCCTGCTGGTCCTGGGCCATGCAGACAGTGATCTGCTGCAGGCGGGCATTCAGCGGCGCGAGCTGCGCCGCGTTCATCTGCCGCTGCTGCATGAAGCCGGCGGCCTGCACGCGGAATTGCTGGTCAAACTGGTTCACCGTGGCCTGCAATGTCTGAATGTCGGCATCCAGCACGGCCACATCTTTGCTGATCAAGCCCTGGCGCTCCGCCAGTCGCGCGACCTCGGCGTTCCGCTTCTCGGTCACCTCGGTCAGCAGCTTGTTCCTCGCCGCGCCCTCGGCAGATTGCAGTTTGTCGTACTCGACTGCCACATGATCACGCGCCTGCGCACATGCGGCCTGCGAATCACCTTTGAGGGTGGCGAGCAGCTCGCTCTCCAGCAGCACCGCATCCCCAGCGCCCACCTGGTCCTGCCACGGTCCTTTCAGCAAACCGAGCGTGATGCCGCAGACATGCGCGGTGTCTTTTGCGGCCGGTGTGGCCGCACGGTCGGCGTAATGATTCTGCACGAGCGAGCGCACCTCCCGCAGCGCCTGCGCCGGTTTGTGCAGGACCAAATTCATATAAATGCGGGCCTCACAGGCGCGATCCCACACGCCACCATCCTGCTTCTTGCCCAGCGCGACCACGAGACTCTGCTGCGCAGCGTTGTGATCGCCCGCGCTGAGTTGCGTGAGTGCGTAGGCGTAGTTCACGCTGCAATCCTGGGCATCCGCTTTCAATGCACGCTGATAGGCCCGCTCCGCCGCCGCCTGCGCCTGCGCGGAGCCGCCCCAGCCCTCACGCAACATCGCGCGCACATAGCCGTGCAGCAGTTCGTTGCAGGGATCGAGTTCAAAGATGACATCCCCATCCTTGTCACACTTCACGGTCAAAGGCCCAGTAAACGGCTCGCACTCCGGCGCGTCGATGGCGACGGTGTAATCGCCCTCCTGGAGCAGCTTCGCCATGTATTCTCCTTTTGCGTCGGTCACGAAGGGCTGGCCGAGCGGTGTGGGCAGGCCGCCCGCAGGCTGGAGGATGAGTTTCGCGTTTGCCACCGGCAACCGCACGTCATTCGCACGGTCCTTGCCGCTGCTGATGCGCTTGACGACGAGGATCGCCAGATCGCACTTGTCCCGCTTCGGCGGCGGGGGCGAGAGCAGGAAGTCCTGCACATATTCCAGCGTCATATCGGGAACAGTGAAGCCGCGGCCTTTGTCCTCCGGCTCGATTCCTGCCGCAGTCACCCGGTATTGATAATCACCGGGAGCAACATCGCGGATGAGGTAGTATCCTGAGGCCTGGGCCGTCGCGCTGGCGGTCAGTTTTCCGGCCGAGAGCAGTTCCACCTTCGCGCCCGGCAGGATGCCAACCAGTTTTCCCTCTGCGTCCTGGCGATAAACACGCCCATGCACGAGCGGCTTTCGCGTTTCAGCCGCCACGGCAGCAACCAGCGGCAACACAGG
>JBDNIB010000366.1:0-3250 GCA_041688535.1 Prosthecobacter sp. | reverse complement strand
GCCTATCCTCCGCCATTGACATCCCCCCCTCCTTCCCCCAAGTCTGGCGCTCCTCTTTTCTCATCATGCAATCTCTTTGGAACGACACAGAAGCCGCCACTTTCGGAATCGATCTGCTTGGACAGCGCGTCTATACCAGCCGCCTGCTGGGCCGGAATCCCGCCCTCGTCCTGCATGGCGGCGGCAACACCTCGGTCAAGGTCACGGAGCAGGATTTTTTCGGCGATTCGGTCGAAATTTGTTACGTCAAGGGCAGCGGCTGGGACTTGGCGACGATCGAGCGCGCCGGTTTCTCCCCTGTGCGCATGGCAGCGCTGATCAAGATGTCCAATCTCGCCACGATGAGCGATGAGGACATGGTGCTGCAGCAGCGGGCCGCGATGAAGAACCCGAACGCGCCCGCCGCCAGCATCGAGGCGATCCTGCACGCCATCCTGCCCTTCAAATTCGTCGATCACAGCCACGCCAACGCCATTTCCGCCCTCACCTGCAACGCCGACGGCGCAGCCCGCGTCCAGGAGCTCTACGGCAAGCGCGTGCTCGTGCTGCCCTACGTGATGCCGGGCTTCGTGCTCGCCAAGCAGGTGCATGAAGTGTTGCTGAAGACCGATCTGCGCCAAGCGGGCATCGAAGGCATCGTGCTCATGAAGCACGGCCTGTTCACCTTCGCCGACGACGCCAAGACGAGCTACGAGAAGCACATCGAGCTGGTCACCCTCGCGGAGGATTACCTCGCCAAGAAAGGCGCTGCGGCAGCCACAGCGGCTGCCAGCGAAGACCTCATGGCCCTCGCGAAGCTCCGCCGCGCCGTCTCCAAGACACGCGGCTTCCCGCAAATCGCCCGCCTCAATGCCTCCGCTGAGGCCGTCGGCTACGCGGGCCTCGCCAGCGTCGCCGAATTCGGCACGCGCGGGCCGCTCACGCCCGATCACAGCATCCGCACGAAGCGCATTCCCGCTGTGCTCGGTGACGACCACGCCGCCAGCGTGCAGCAGTTCGCTGACGACTACGCGGCCTATTTCAATCGCCACGCCAAGGGCCAAACGATGCTCGATGCCGCCCCCCGCTTCGCGATTTGGCCCGGCCAGGGTATCGTGAGCTTCGGCGATACCTTGAAGGACGCCAAAATCGTCGCCGACATCGCCGAATCCACCGCCGCGACGGTGCAACTCGGCGAATCCGTCGGTGGCTGGCAGCCGCTCAGCGAGCAGGACATCTTCGACATCGAATACTGGGAGCTGGAGCAGGCCAAACTGCGCAAAGGCCCCGCCCGCAAGGTGCATCAGGGCAAGGTCGCGCTCGTCACCGGCTGCGCCGCTGGCATTGGCTTCGCCATCGCCGAATCACTCGCGGAGCAGGGCGCGCAGGTCGTCGGCCTCGACATCGACAAGGACATCCCCGCCATTATGCAGAAGATCGGCGGCATCGGCATCGTCGTGAACCTCACCGAGGATCAGCCCGTGCAGGACGCCATCGACTTCACCGTGCGCGAGTTCGGCGGCATCGACATCGTCGTCAGCAACGCCGGCATCTTCCCGAAGAACGACCACCTCGACGCCATGGCGCAGACCGATTGGGACCGCACCCTCATGATCAACCTCACCAGTCATCAGAAGCTGATGAACAAGGTCATCCCGTTTGTGAAGCAGGGCCTCGACGCCAGCATCATCTTCGTCGGCAGCCGCAATTTCAAAGCCCCCGGCCCCGGTGCCAGCGCCTATTCCTGTTCCAAAGCCGCCCTCACGCAGCTCTGCCGCGTCGCCGCCATGGAACTGGCCCCGCACCAGATCCGCGTGAACATCGTCCATCCCGACGCCGTCTTCGACACCAAGCTCTGGACCCCCGAAGCCCTGCAAAAGAGCGCCACACGCTACGGCATGACCGTCGAGGAGTACAAGACCAAGAACCTCATGAAGGTCGAGATCAAGTCCAAGGACATCGGCAACATGGTCGCCGCCATGGCCTCCCCATTGTTCGCCAAAGTCACCGGCGCGCAGATTCCCGTCGATGGCGGGAATGACCGGGTGATTTGAGGGGCACTCGCCTTTACCGCAGAGGTTCGTGTTTGAGAGGGTGGATGTGTGCGGCGGTATCCCAGGGTTCTGCGAACCCTGGGCTGCATGACGGAAGGCCGTTGGCCTGCGGGGAGGAGGCTGGGAATGGTGGAGCGGTGGCTTCGGATGAAGCCGCATTGGCTTTTATAGTGCTACCGACAGCTTTGGGCATGGCTGTGACACCTGGATGCGGGTCTGATTCTGCTTGTTGGCAAATAGCTGCTGCTGGATGGGCTGCTTCATCGGCTTTTTCAATCGCTTCATCGGCTTTGTGTGGGTCTGCTTCAGCTTTTTATGGGTCTGCTCTGACTGCAGAGGCGTAAAAAGGCGTTGCAGCGCCACAAAAAGCAGACGCAGTGTGCCAAGAAGCAGACGCAGTGTGCCAAGAAGCAGACGCAGTGTGCCAAGAAGCAGACGCAGTGTGTCAAAAAGCAGACGCAGTGTGTCAAAAAGCAGACGCAGTGTGCCAAGAAGCAGACGCAGTGTGCCAAGAAGCTGACGCAGTGTGCCAAGAAGCTGACACAGCTTGCCAGGAAGCAGATGCAGCATAGCAGGGAGCCGATGTAGCATGACAAAAAGCCGTTGCAGCATGGCATGCAGGTGTTGCATGCTGATTTACGGGCTGGATTTGGTGGCAAAAAGGCGCATCATGGGGGCATGCAGGAGCGGCGGTGTGTGCTTCCGGCCCTGCTCGCAGTCATGGAGTTCTGGGAGATTAGTTCGATGCGGGCGCAGGAGACGCTGGCGGTGTGGAGCCGTCATGCGCCGGGGATGCGCATCGGCACGCAGGGTTTGGGGGCCCTGCGGCAGATGCTGGATGATCTGGATGCGCGAGCGCAGGAACGGGCAGCGGCGCTGGCGGACTATGAGGCGGCGTTTTATCGTGGGCAGGCGGCGCTACGGGATCTGCGGAAGGTGGCGCTGCGGTTGACGCGGCTGCTGGAGGGGCATCTGGATGAGGGCACGCAGCTGTGGGCGGCGCTGGAGGCGGCCTACGGGGCGGTGCCGCGTACGGAGGCGACGATCCTGCTGCGCCTGCGGGCGCTGCTGCCGGAGTGGGCGGGGCTGGATGCGGAGCGGGCGGCATGTTTTCCGCCGCAGACGCCGGTTTCCCGTGATCCTAGGGGGCCGTGGACTGAACGTGGCGGCACTGCGGGCGCTGCTGGCGGCTTAGGCACTCGGCCAAATTTAATTCG
>JBDNIB010000365.1:0-2624 GCA_041688535.1 Prosthecobacter sp. | reverse complement strand
GATCCGAAGGTGCCGTCCTTCGCCCGCGCCTGCCTGCTGGCGCGGCGCATGGTCGAGCGAGGCGTGCGTTTCATCAACGTTTATAATGAAGGCTGGGACGCGCACAGCAACGTCGAGGGCAACGTGCGCAACAACTGCAAGGCCACCGACCAAGCCAGCGCCGCGCTGGTGAAAGACCTCAAGCAGCGTGGCATGTTGGACGATACGCTCGTCGTCTGGGGCGGTGAATTTGGCCGCACGCCGATGGTCGAGGCGAGCGTCTCGCTGGGCCGCAGCATGGGCCGCGATCATCATCCGCAGGCCTTCACGATGTGGCTGGCCGGCGGCGGCATCAAAGGCGGCGTCACGCTCGGTGCGACGGACGAGATGGGCTTCAACATCATCGAGGACGAAGTCCACGTCGCCGATCTCCAGGCCACGATCCTGCACTGCCTCGGCCTCGACCACGAGCACCTCACCTTCCGTAAGGCCGGCCTCGACTTCAAACTCACCGGAGTGGACCCGTGCCAGGTGATCAAGCAGATCCTGGCATGAAACTCATCCCTGTGATCCTCTGCGCCCTCTGTGATTGCGTCCAGGCCGCGGTGTGGGCAAAGGATCGCATCACACACGCTGCCAGCGAAGCGATCACTCGGGCGAACCGGGAGGCGGCGGGGCAATGAATGTCTTGATCACAGGCGGACTTGCGGGACTGGGCAGAGAGTTGATGCAGGCATTGGGCGGGGTGGCCCATGCTCGCGTTGTGACCTTCAGCCGCAGATCGCGGCCCGAGGACATCGGGCAACCAAGCAACGCCGTCCACGTGCAGGGTTCCATTCTCGACGCGGATGGCCTCGCGCAGGTGATGCGGACACACGGGATCACTCATGTGGTGCATGCCGCCGGAGCGCGCACGCGTGAGTGCGAAGCCAATCCGGACCTCGCCCGCGAGGTCAACATCACTGGCACTGCGCGTGTCCTTGAAGCTGTGAGCGAGGTGGCATCCGTGAGCAGGCTCGTTTTCCTGAGTTCGGCGGCGGTTTATGGCCGCACCGAGCGGCCTGTCGTCGAAGCGCAGCCCGCATATCCCGCCAGCCCCTACGCCCTAACCAAAGCCGAGGCGGAGGCAGCCATCCGCAAGTGGGCGGCGGGTGCCGTCTGCGAGGTGGCTATCGTGCGGCCGGGCTTTATCGTCGGCCCCCGCACGGAAGGCCCCCTCAATACGTTTCTCCTTCGCTTGGGCCGTGGCGAATCGGCTGACATCGTTTTTCCAGAGCAATTCCATCTGCATTGGGCACCTGACTTGACCGGAGCTCTCATCACGATGCTGCAACAACCGTGGCCGAAGAAAGTGGCCGCGTATCATCTCCCTGGGCATGATGTTTCTCTTCACGAACTCGCCAACATGTTGGCGGATGCCGACTCCGGCGCGATTCGAACGCCGGCCTTCAAGGTGCAGACCGATCCCGCCACCGCGCTGCCCGCCCGACTCGACTGGACGCGCTTTGAGAAAGACTTTGGTCCAGTCGCGCTGACCTCGTTGAAGACGATCGTTCGGGCCTTCCTGTTCCACCCGCCATGAAACTCTCAACACCATCCGCTGCTTCCTCAACGCGGCGGAAAAGCCCGGCGACGAAGGACTTTGATCCGCGCAGCAGCGTGAGCAGCAGGCGGCCTGACTTTCAGGCGGATTTTGCGGAGCGGATGAAGTGGTGTGTGGAGTAGCATTCTCCGTGTCAGGGTCGGTGCCATCCCAACGTTCTCATTGCATGCGCCACCTCCTGTCCTTCCTGTGCCTGTGCAGTCTCACCGCCACCGCCGAATCCATCGTGCAAAACCTTTGGCCCAGCACGCCGCCTGGGCCTGCGTCGAAAGCAGAGGGCGAGGAGCGTGATCTGACCAAGGCGGAGGACAAGCTCATCGCGGGCCGCCGCATCATCAAACTCGGCCATGTGAACACGCCGCAGATGCACGTTTATCTGCCGCCGAAGGAGCGGGCGAACGGCTTTGCTGTGCTGGTGTGTCCCGGCGGTGGCTTTACCATTCTCGCGTGGGATTTGGAGGGGACGGAGGTGGCTGAATGGCTCAACAGCATCGGCTTTGCGGCCATCGTGGTGAAATATCGCGTGCCGACTCGTGAGCATGGCGATGCCTTGAATGAGGCTGGTAACGCGCCGCTGAAAACCGCCGGTCCGGTGATGGATGCGCAGAGGGCGATGAGCGTGACGCGCGCACATGCCGCTGAATGGGGCATTGACCTGCAGCGCATCGGCATCATGGGATTTTCAGCGGGTGGTGAAACTGCGGGCGTCACGGCGATCCTTGGCGATCAGCGGCTCTATGCAAAGATTGATGCCGCCGATGAGCAAAGCTGCGCGCCGAACTTCGCGCTGCCGATTTATCCGGCTGGGTTCTATGACCAGGAGACGAATGGATTGAAGCCCTACCTCAAAGTCACGAAGGACACGCCGCCGATGTTCTTTGTCATGGCCCAGGACGACCGCGTGAACAGCCTGAACTGCACCGTGCTCTACACCGCGTTGACAAAAGTAAAGGTGCCTGCCGAGCTGCAACTGTTTCCCACCGGTGGTCATGGCTACGGCCTGCGACCCACCGATGAACCCGTGACACACTGGCCTGCGCTG
>JBDNIB010000038.1:0-2460 GCA_041688535.1 Prosthecobacter sp. | reverse complement strand
GCTCATTGCCAGATGCAGGTGGCAGATGTCCGGCGGCTAAGGGCTGCGCGTCCTCCCTGGGGGGGGGCTTGCGGGCGATCTCTTTGAGTCCCTTCATCACCAAGGTGGGCCAGTCATGTATGTCAGTGGCCTGCTCGGCTTCCCGCAGCAGGGCTTCGTCGATGGTCAAGGTCACACTCATGGATGGAAATTAGCGAACGGAAGCGGATTAGGCAAGCATCCCCTCCAGTTCCTGCATGCCCTGCTGGATCTCCGTCTCCAGCTTGGCGAGGCTTTGCAGGATTTCGCCCGGCGGGCGGTGCGCGACTTCGGCGTGGACGACTTCCTTGTAGCGGTTGAGGGAGAGGTCGTAGCCTTGCGCGGCGAGGTCGGCCTTGGGCACGCAGAAGCTCTGCGCAGTGCGCGGGTTCTGCCGCTCACCCCGATCGCGCTGCGTCCAGCGGGCAAGGATGTCGGGCAGGTTGTTCTTCGCGTGGTCGGCGGCGGTGAGCGCGGCCTTGGGCACTGGCCGAGCTTTTCCGGCGGGAGGAGTTCGGTGCGTTTGTCGTCGAGGCTCATGCCGTCGGCGTCCACGTCGTAGAACCAGACGTGGTCGGTGCCGCCGGAGTTGGTCTTGGTGAAGAGAAGGATGGCGGTGGAGACGCCGGCGTAGGGCTTGAACACGCCGCCGGGCAGCGAGATGATGGCGTCGAGCTTTTGCTCTTCGACGAGCATCCTGCGGATGGTTTTATGGGCGTTGGAGCTTCCAAATAAAACTCCATCCGGGACGATGACGGCGGCGCGTCCGCCGGGCTTCAGGAGCCGCAGATAGAGCACGAGGAAGAGCAGTTCGGTCTTCTTGGTCTTGACGATTTGCAGCAGGTCCTTGGCGCAGTTCTCATAATCGAGCGACCCGGCAAAGGGCGAGTTGGCAAGGACAACGGTGTATTTTTCCTCCTCGCCCGCGTGCTCCTGCGCGAGGGAATCGCGGTAGCGGATGTCGGGATTTTCCACGCCGTGCAGGAGCATGTTCATGCTGCCGATGCGGAGCATGGTGTTGTCGAAATCGAACGCGTGGAAGAGGCCGTGGTGGAAGTGCTCCTTGAGCTTCGCGTCGCGGAAGATTTCGGGATGGTGCTTCCGCAGATATTCGCCCACGGCCACGGGGAAACCACAGGTGCCGCTGGCCGGGTCGCACATGATGTCGGTGGGCATGGGGCGGAGCAGCTCGACCATGAGCATGATGATGTGGCGCGGGGTGCGGAACTGGCCATTCGCCCCGGCGCTGGCGATCTTGCCGAGCATGTACTCGTAGAGGTCGCCCTTCGTATCCCGGTCCTCCATCGGCACGGCGTCGATCATATCGACCACCTTGGCCAGCAGCGCGGGTGTTGGGATGGTGAAGCGCGCGTCCTTCATGTGGTGCGCGTAGGTGGAGTCATCGCCACCGAGTGTGCGGAGAAAGGGGAAGACGTGCTGATCCACCACCTCGAACATTTCCTTGGCCGCGAAGTGCTTGAAGCGGCTCCAGCGCAGGTCGTCGTAGGCGCGCTTTTTCGGGTCTTTGCCCTCCGGTAACACTCGGCGCTCCATCGGCTGCTTGAGCCGGGTGGATTTGTTTTCCGCCAGCGTGTGCAGGTCATCCAGCCGCTTCAGGAACAGCAGTTAGGTGATCTGCTCAATGACCTCGATGGGATTGGAAATGCCGCCGGTCCAGAAGGCATTCCAAAGGGCATCAACTTTGCTGCGAATATCGCCGGTGAGCATGAGTGAGTGGGAGAAAGGAGTAAATGTCTAGCCAAGCGGAGGCAGCTAGGGATGGCAAGGGGTTCCAGACGCGGAGATGGGGAGAGCTGGCTTCCAAACGGTACATCCAAACAGTTGTCGGGGCGCTCCAAGCCGCCGGAGAGGGCAAAAGGGGCCGTTTCGGACGCTTTTTGGGGGCACAGAGGGGGCTATGTCACCCAAACAGAGGGGTGTATGTCAGCCAGCAGAAGGGCATCTGCGGGTGGCGGAAGGGGGGCGGGTTGAGGTGGTGAACGCGCTGATCAACGCCCTGCGGCGGTAGGAAGAGGAGCGCGGACTTCCAGTCCGCAGCAGGTCGTCCGCGCATGACGGGAACTGGTCCATGCTGAATGCAGCGAACACGCTGGACCTCGACTTGAAGGGGGTAGGTGGGGGAATACGGAGTGCTGGCTGCTTGCGGGGTGCTGCGGACTGGAAGTCCGCGCGCCTTGGAGCGGCGGCAGACGTGGGGAGTGCCGACGAGTCGTCGGCTTTGAAGGGCGACGAGTCGTCGCCTCTCCATGGGGATAGCGAAGGGGGCAAGTTGTGGCGCAACCATTGGGGGTGGAGGTGGTTGAAGGCTGCCTCTGCACGAACCTCCCATGAAGACCCTGACGCTTGCCTTGTTCCTTCTTTCCCCTGCGCTGCTGCGTGCCGCCGATGCCGCTGAGACGGCGCATGCGGGCATCCCGGCTG
>JBDNIB010000364.1:0-5735 GCA_041688535.1 Prosthecobacter sp. | reverse complement strand
CGATGCATTCGGCGATGAAGCAGGTTTGCAGGATCAAGCCCTCGCCGCCGGATGCTTTCCAGAAGGCGAACCCGGCATTGCCGTCATGGGAGCCGAGCAGGGCGTCCAAGGCACCACACACTAACGGGTGATCCCAGGTGAGGAATGCCTCGTGATCGCGTGACAGGGCGCGTTCGCGATCAAAGGTGAAGGTCAGGCCTTCATCCGGCAGCGCGGGTAGGGTGTCGGTGATGAGATTGTCGGGTCGGATGAACCAGGTGCGGTTCGTCATCTCCTCGACGTGCATGCCGAAGTGATCGAGCAGACGAATGAAGAAGCGCTCGAAGTCGCGTCCGGCATCGACATCACGAATGCGCTCGATCAAGCGTGCGGCGAGGCGTGGCTTGCAGGAATTGAGCTCCAGGAGGCGATTGTGGCCGCGTTCGAGTTTCTGGCGCACCTCGAGCCGCAGTTTGTGGCTGCGTTTGATGAGCTGGTTGAGCTTGGCCGCATCAAACTTGGCGCAGAGGGTTTCGATTTCAGCGGCGAAGCTGTGGAGGAGCTGCGTGGCCCCTTGCAGGCTGTGTTCGAAGGCATCGAGGCCCTCGTGATACCAACGGGCGAGGATTTCGCCTGCGGAACCGGCGATGTAGGGCACATGGATGTTGATGGTGCCTTTTTGGCCGATCCGATCGAGGCGGCCGATGCGTTGTTCGAGCAATTCGGGATCGCGTGGCAGGTCGTAGAGCACGAGATGCTGCGCGAACTGGAAATTGCGGCCTTCACTGCCGATTTCGGAGCAGATCAGGATGCGCGCGCCTTCAGGATCGGCAAAGGCAGCGGCTTGGCGGTCGCGCTGCATGAGATTGAGCCCTTCGTGGAACAGCACGGCATGCACGTTGATCTCGCGCAGGAGACGTTCGTGGATGTCTTCGACAAGTTTGCGGGTGCGGCAGATGAGCAGCACCTTCGCCTCGCCCAGTTCACGCAGTTTTTCGGCGAGCCAGCGGATCAGCGTGTCCTCGGGAGTCGAATCGTCTTCTACCTCAAGCGGCTGGGCATGGCATTGGCGGGGCGGGAAGCCCTGAATGACGGCACGGGTGTTCCGAAACATGACGCGGCCCGTGCCGAATTCATCGAGCAGATCGGCTACCAGGCGTTGGCGGGCGGTTTCATCACCGTCCGCAAGTTGCGCGGCATGCTGCTGCACCCTGGGCGAGTGGCTGGCGAAGAGATCGCAATCTGCGGCGTTCATCACACCGCCCTGCATGATGCGGTCCACCATCTGCGCCACTTGCTCGTAGCGGTCGGATTCGGCGAGGAATTCGTTCAGATCGCCGTAGCGGTCGGGATCAAGCAGGCGGAGGCGGGCGAAGTGGCCTGCAGCACCGAGCTGCTGTGGCGTGGCCGTGAGCAGCAACACACCAGGAACGCGCTGGGCGATGGCTTCGACGACTTGATAGGCGATTCCAGGCGATTCGACGGTCCATTCGAGGTGGTGGGCTTCATCCACGATGAGGAGATCCCAACCGGCATCAGCGGCCTGCCGCGCACGTTTGGACGAGCCGCTGAGCAGCGAGAGCGGGCAGAGGACGATCTGGCTGTCGAGGAAGGGATTGCCCTCGGGATCACCGGCCTCGATGGCGGCACAGCGTTCTTCATCGAAGAGGCTGAACATGAGATTGAAACGGCGCAACAGCTCCACGAACCACTGATGCGGCAACGCGTCGGGAACGAGCACGAGGATGCGTGAAGCGCGGCCGGTGAGATGCAGGCGATGGGGGATGAGACCTGCTTCGATCGTTTTACCGAGACCGACTTCATCGGCCAGCAGGACGCGCGGCAGCAGACGATGCGTGACATCGGCGGCGATGGACATCTGATGCGGGATGGGATCGACCCGGCCGCCGATGAATCCGCGCACGGGCGAGGCCTGCATGCGGCAGCGCCATTCGACGGCCTCAGCACGCAGGGCAAAAGCGGGCAGTTCGTCGATGTTGGCCGCGAGGAGACGCTCCTGCGGGCCGCCGAGACTGAGGGTGTCGGCGAGTTCGGACTCAGGGACGCAGCGTGGGCCACAACGGTAGATCAAGGCGCCGTCGATGGAACTGACCGTGTCGATGGACAGCTTGGCGCCATCACTCAGCGTGATAGTGTCGCCTGCCTGGAAGCTGGCACGGCGCAGCGGGGCGCTGTGGCGTGCATAACGCCGCGTTTCAGCGGCAGCGGGGAAACGCAGCTCCACGAAGCTGCCCTCGATGTGGGTGACGATGCCGAGGCCGAGTTCGGGCTCGCTTTGACTGAGCCAACGCTGGCCGGGTGCAGGGGATTCCATCCGGGCAGCAGCTATTTCTTGTCTTTTTTGCCAAAGAGGCGGCCAAAGAAGGACTTTTTCTGCGGCTCTTCAGGAGCCGCAGCTTGTGGCTGCACTTGCTGCTGAGCGCCCCCCTGCTGCTGTTCATATTGGCCAGTAGCCGGGGTGTCCTTGGTGAAGTCGATGAGGCCCGGTCTGATGGTAGGGGCGGCACGGGGATCGACGTTGATAACCTTGGGGGGCTTGGCCGTGCCATCGGGTTTGTACTCGTAAAGCACCTGCTGGTAACACTGGCCGTGGAGATTGAAGGAACGCATCTCCTTGGCGCGGCCGAATTCGTCGAAATAGGTCTGCGAGCGGGCGACGAGGTTGCCACGACCGTCGTAGATGTGGCCCTGGGTGGGCAGGCCGCGCTCATTGAGGAGGTAATGCCGCTTGCTGATGAGCGTCCCGCCCGAACTGTACGTCGATTCGGTCATTTCGTTGGTAGTCTTGTCCAGCACGGTCTCGGAATGCGAGTTGTCGGGGTGGTAGGTGCTACGGGCGGAAATGGGCGCGGCGGCGGGCTGCGCGGTGGCAGATGCCACCCATAGAAGGACAAAAAAGGCTGAGCAGGTTTTCATGCGACAAACGAAGATGGTGTGAGAATAACTCCCCCATTCCCTCCCGACAACGACAAATCCTGCCGAACTTCCCCATGAGCACCACTCCCGATCTTTCCTGGCAAGAGTTTCTCGCCCGCACCATCGCCGAATTCGGCTGCACGACCGGCACGCTGCACCGGCTGGATCCGGCGGACGAGCATCTCAAGCTAGTGGCCCAGCAAGGCATCCCAGCGGCGCTGATGCCGATCATTCAATCCATCCCAGTGGGCAAAGGCATCGCCGGGGTGGCGGCGGAGCGGCGGGAGCCGGTGGAAATGTGCAATCTACAGACGGACACCAGCGGCGTAGCGAAAGCTGGAGCCAAGCAGACGCAGGTACAGGGCACCCTGGCAGTGCCGGTGATGGATGGCGAGCGCCTGTGCGGCACGCTGGGCATCGGCAAGCAGGTGCCGTATGATTTCACCGCCGCAGAAAAAGAACGGCTGATGAGCATCGCCAGCGGCTGCGCCGCGAAGCTGCTGCCGGGTTAATGCCGCACACCGCTGTTGCCGTCGCCATAGAGCAGACAGGCACCGAAAATACCGATCAGGACGACGATACCGGTGGTCTGGGGCTTAAAAGCCCATTTGGCGGAGCGAAAAAGGGTGAGCAGGGCGAACATGCCGCCTTCCCCCTGGTTGGTGGCCCGGGTGATGAAGCCGAGGTATTTAAAGCAGACCATCACGATGAGGGACCAGAACATGAGAGAGAGCGGGCCAAGCACATCCAGCGCCACACCAGGGGTGGGCTTGGCATGCGTGAGGCACTCTTTGAGGGCGTAAAGCGGACTGGTGCCGATGTCACCGAAAACCACACCCAAGGCCACGAGGGCGAGGTTCCAACTGTTTGAGTTCTTGTGTTCTGACATGAAGAGTCGCCGGGAAGACTCCCGCAGCCCTGTTTGATGAGGGACTGACGTGGTTAGCTAGGGAGGGTGAGAATGCAAGGGAGGAGTTGAGAAGAGCAGGGAATGGTGACGTTGAAGCAGAGATTGGTGAGGGAGAGCGACTCATTGTGCTCATTGAAATGCAGAGACGCGAAGCAAAGTGCTGCGGCAAATATCTAAAATGATGGTTTTTATTGTCATTCATACAAAAATCCGTTTTGCTATGCAAAAACTAGCGGCTGCGGTGGTGGCTTTCGAGGAAGGAACTGCGCCAATGAGTCGTGCAATAGGGGGAAATGAAGAAAGAATCAGGCAAACCGAACCGCACAGTGGTGGAAGGGAGTGGTGCCTGCGACCGTTCCAAGAGGGAATGGCGCGACTCCGCCGTTCATTGTCACCATTGAAGGACTGAATGGTGAGAATGCAGCACTACTGAAGTGGGAAAACAGAAATGAAAAAACGGCATTCTGCGGTGAAGCAAAATGCCGTTTGAGGGAGAACGTGTCTGAACTCTTACAGAGCCTTGCGGCGGCGGCGGATCAGCAGCCCAAGCAGGCCGAGCATTAGCAGCAGCATGCGGGAAGGTTCAGGCACGACGACCAAGATGCCGTAGGTGGTGAAGGCGCTGGTGTCCCATGAGAGGCTAAAGGTGCTTAAATCTGGCAGGGCAAAGTTGCTTTGGGTGGCTGGATTGAATGATCCTCCCATCACACCTGCCCAATCGATCAAGTTAAATACATCACCGAGGCTGGGACTGTTGTAGGCATTGGAGACGACGGTCAATGTTCCAATACCCGTGCCGAGCGATAGCGAGCCGGCACCGAGGTTGACGAAATCATGATTACCAGGCGTGCTGCTGTTCCAGGTCGCAAGGTCTCCCGAACCGCCGTTCTGAAGATACTCCAAAGCCGTGTTCCATGAGTTCATACCGACGTTGTAAACACCATTGTAGAATACACCCGGCGCTTGAGTGGTTGGCGCCGTGATGCTCAGATTGAGTTTGCCTTCATCAGCCACGGTCAAAGTGTTCTCCGCCGCCGTGAAGGTCAGGGTCTTGTTGCTGGTGATCGTATTGCCGTCGCCAGGGGCGAGAATGCTGCCGCTACCAATGATGGTGCTGCCACCGCTGGTGCCTGAGCCTGAGAGGGTCGTGCCGTTATTGCTAACCGTGACACTGCCCGTGCTGATGGAGCCGGTGCCGCCGTTCCCGACTTGGAGAGTGCCGCCATTGATGATGGTGCTGCCGGTGTAGGCGTTGGCACCCGTGAGCACCCAAGTTCCCGCGCCAGTTTTGGTCACAGAAGTCAGTCCTGCTCCTGCATCAGCTAGCGGAGCGGCAAAGGTATTGGCATCCGTGTTGGAACCACTCAGCGTCAGGGTGCGGGCAGTGGCCGGCGTGGGCTGCGCAGGTGATGTGGTGCTAGTGAACACCATCGGGCTGCCGGAGGCACCGGAGGCATCCAGACCGCCACCGCTGACACCAAGGGTGAACTGGCGATCCGTGGTGCCATCGGTAGCGCCAGATCCAACATAGCTCAGCGTGCCGCCATTGAGCACAAGGTTCGCCGCCACGCTGGTGGAGTCACCGATGCTGCTGGTAGCGCCACCGGCAACGAGTTTGGAGGCCTGGAGGGTGCCGGCATTGATGGTGGTGACTCCTGTGTAGGTGTTCGCTGGGTTGGAGAAGTATAGGGTGCCTGGGCCTGCTTTGATGACGTTATCAGCAGCGCTGCCGGTGCCGTCGGTGATGACAGCAGATACATTCAACTCTGCTGTGCCCGCCGCCACGGTGGCGCTGTCGCCAACGGTGAAGGTGCGAGTCGCCGCGCCGGGGAGGCCGGTGCCTACTGCCGTGCCGCCGAGAGAAACATTGCCGGAGAGCGTGGAGGCCAGCGGGTTGCCTGTCGCGTCG
>JBDNIB010000363.1:0-8883 GCA_041688535.1 Prosthecobacter sp. | reverse complement strand
GCGTCGGACGCATGCGGCAGATGGCCCCGGACGCAGGCGGAGATTGGGATGGCACGCTGGAACTGACCTGGGATGCGTGGAGTCGCATCACGAGTGTGAAGAACAACGGGGCGGTAGTCGGTGAGTATGCCTACGATGGTCAGCATCGCCGTACGACGCGTGAGGTTGATGGGGAGACACTGCACAGCTACTACAACGACGCGTGGAGGCCGGTGGAAGAGCGCAAGGATGCCGAAACCACGGCATCAAATAGCTACTTGTGGGGATCTCGACACCGGGACGACTTGGTGCGTCGTGATCGTGCGGTGGCTGGCACAGCACTCAACGAGATGCGCTATGTGCTGATGGACTACTTCAATCCGTCGGCAATCACGGATGAGGAAGGGGAAGTGACGGAACGTTATGAGTTTAGCGCATTCGGAGTGCGCACGATTTTGAACCCTGATTTGACGGTGAGGAGCAGCAGCGAGAGCGGGATGGAGTTCGCGTTCCAGGGGCAGTTTCTTGATGTGGACAGCGGGCTGATGAACTACGGCTACCGCTATTACTCACCACAACTGGGACGGTGGCCCTCCAGAGACCCCATCGGCGAAAGAGGCGGAATCAACCTCTACGGGATGGTTGGCAATGACTCAGTAAATCTCTACGATCGTCTCGGTCTCGATCCACCAGGCAAAGGTCTCAATGGCCCATACGGCTGTTGTGATAGTCAAAAAATGTTAGACGGGCTGATTGATCTGAAAAAGCAAGCAGAGAAAATAAAACAAGGTTTTGCAGATGGTTCAATAAAGGCTGAGCCTGATGGGTCTCAGTCTTGTAAAATTAACCATTCATACTTGATAAATAACTTAAAAGTCCCTCGTTGCTGGAAGTGTCGCAAGGAATGTGGTGGGGCAACTTTGTGGCGAATCGCCACATATGAAACTGATGGTTGGAGAGACCATTGCGTAGTAATTTGCAAGTCTAAAACAGGCACCGGGGCTGATGATTTGGAAATCATCTTGGATATAACTGGTGGATTTACAGATCCAGATGATTGGCGCCGCGTTTTTTCAAAGCCACATGAAGATACTGATGCTTTCTGGACTAATGGAAAATGATTTTGCGCATAAAAAAAATAACATTCTTTGTTATATTCATTTGCCTCTTGTATTTGCTAGCTGGCTTACTCAATAATTTCACACAAACTGCAAAAAAGCCGAATGCATGGATTCAGCAGGCAAATAAAATGAGGCAGGTTGGCATTATTTTATGTTCCTATCTCGAAAATCATGACGGTGTAATGCCAAAAGGCATTTATGAATTGAAGGGTTGGGCTACCGACCAACCTGAATTCAAAGACTCTATTTACTCACTAATTTGGAAATTCAAAGATTCATCAACTAACAAAGAGTTTAACTGGAAACTAGCTTTCAAAAAATATCCTTACTCTCTCTATGCTCCTACAGCATGCCTAGATGACAAATATTATAAATCAAAGAGGCTAGTTTTAATAAAATGCGAAAGAGGGAAAATTAAATATGGCTTTGTTGATGAGACTAAATTCCAAAAAGAGATTACTCAGGAAAGGAACAAGTGAACCCGCAAGCCAACCTATTTGGTAAATTGAAATCAAGAAAGCTGCTCGGTCCCGAACCCTCCTTTGTTGAAGCGGCCCCGCGAAATCACTACAGCCAGCATTCTCACACTTGCGGCTGTTCTTTTTCGCGGCACCGGCGACGCTGTTGACGGAACCAATTGAATCTACTTCCAACTAAACATGCCAATGCCTTGCCCGCCTCGGAGCACTTTCCTTGATCACTCTTCCGAGGTGCCGACGGACGCGGGTGCTGGTCGGTTTCGGAAACCAGTTGATTCGCCTGCTCCCCGCAGGCTGACCGAGCCGAAGTCACGCGACACCTACGGGATGACCTGGCCCGATGCGCTCGGGCGTCCGCGAGTGAGCGCGGACTACGGCACCAATGGCGGTAGCGTGCCCACACGTCCCGCTGTGGCACCGGCGCGAAGTGACACCATCCTCGTGTCAACGAATCGGTATAAAGACAGCGGGGATGCGAATGCCGTGGTGGACCCCATGGGCATCGAAACACGCTGGGAGAACGATCAGGCGGGCCGCCGCATCCGCCTCATCGAAGGCATCGCCCCAGGGACCACCCTGACGTCGGCAGCCTGCACCAATCCGCCCTACCCGCCGCCGCCTGCGCCGCGCTTCACGGAATTTGGCTGGCATGCCAGCGGGCAGTTGAATAGACTCACGCTCGTGAATGCGGAAACAGGCAATCAAGTCACGCGCTGGCTGTTTGGCACGACGCTGGCGGACAGCGCCATCGCCAGCAACAGCCTGGTGCGCACGAAGATTTATCCCGAGAGCGACGACCGCCCCGCCCCTGCGGCGGACGGCCCCGATGGCGTCTATTCGCGCCTGGAATACCGCTACAACCGGCAGGGTCAGCAGACCGCGTTCAAGGACGCGGACGGCACCACGCATGAGTACGCGTATGACAAACTCGGCAACCCGACGGCGGACCGCGTGGCGGTCTTGGCCGCTGGATTGAACGATGACGTGCTGCGCATCGCCACCACCTACGACCAGCGCGGCCTCACCGCGAAGGTGACGAGCTACGATGCCGCCACGGGTGGCATGGTGGTGAATGAAGTCGGTTTGGAATACAACGCGTTTGGTCAGCTCGCCGCCGACAAGCAAAGCCACGCGGGAGCCATCGATGGTTCCACGCCGAAGGTGACTTACAGCTACGAAAGCGGGGGCACGAAGAACAGTGTGCACCGACTTAGCACGACTTACCCGACCAGTTCCCGCGTGGTGGAAGTGAGGTATGGCGCGGCAAACTCGATCGACGACCATCTGGGCCGCGTGTCCGCCCTGCAAATGACCGGAGAGGGAACCGAACTCGTGAACTACACCTACTGCGGGCAGGCATGGCAGGTGCGCGTCGGTTATCCAACACCGGGACTGGAGCTGAAGTATCGCGGCCTTTCGGGCGAACCCGTTGGCGACGCCGGTGATCCCTACTCCGGCTACGACCGCTTCGGCCGCACCGTGGACCTGCCCTGGATCAAAACCAGCGACGACAGCATCGTCGAGCGCAGCCAATACGGCTTTGATCGCGACAGCCGCCGCACTTGGCAGAAACGCTCGCTGACAGACGCGCAGGATCAGCAATACAATTACGACGCCCTTAGCCAGGTCGCCGCTGCCACCCGTGGGAGCCTGAACCTCAACGCCACCGCCATCAGCGGCACGCCTGCCGTAGCGCAGAGCTGGGACTATGATCCCACCGGCAACTGGCGCGGCTACCACACCGCCGCCAACGGCACATCCACGCTGGATCAACATCGTGTGCATGACCGTGGCAACCGGATGACTCAGATCGAGGACAACCCCAACAACATGATCCTCGACCGCGTGGGCCGCATGCGGCAGATGTCACCGGATGCTGCAGGGGATTGGGACGGCAGGCTGGAGATCACCTGGGATGCCTGGAGCCGCATCACCCGCGTGAAGGACAATGGGACGGTGGTTGGTGAGTATGCTTACGATGGTGCCCACCGTCGAGTCACACGGGAAGTGGGTGGGGAAACCCTGCACAGCTACTACAACAGCCAGTGGCGACCGGTTGAGGAGCGCAAGAACGCCGAAACCACAGCAGCCATCAGCTACTTGTGGGGCGCACGGCATCGGGACGACTTGGTGCGGCGGGACCGTGCCGTGAGTGGCACGACGCTCAACGAATCACGCTATGTGATGATGGACTACTTCAATCCGGCGGCGATCACAGATGCAAGTGGTTTGGTGAAGGAACGCTATGCGTTTAGTGCGTTCGGCGTTCGCACGATTCTCAACCCGGACTTCACGGTAAGAAGCGCTAGCGAGTGCGGGATGGAGTTTGGGTTCCAGGGGCAGTTCCTCGACGTGGAGAGCGATCTGATGAACTACGGCTACCGCTACTACTCACCGCAGCTAGGACGGTGGACGTGCAAAGACCCGATTGGTGAAAGAGGAGGAATGAACCTCTACGGTATGAGCAAAAATGCTGCAACAAATAAAATAGATCTGCTAGGCCTGTTACCAAACCTCGTAGAGCTTTTGAGGTTTTTAATGGATGAAAAAGGCAGGGAACTCTTTGATCATTAGCTTGCTGGCACGGGGTTGCCTATAGTCTCTGTTGATGGAAGTTGGGGTAACTATCTGAAAGCAAACCGGTTGTTGCGCAATCAAGTGAAAGACAAGATTCGACAAGACGCCATAAAGCGATATCAGAGCGGGTATTATTCGACCCGCTTTCATGCTGAAATTGAAAACGGCAATGCTACCGGCTATCAGATGCTCCATGGGTCAAATGCGGCTGTTGGCGATTTTATTATTGCAACAACGAGGGTGAGCGATATATCCTCATCACGAACGATAACATATAGCGCTGTATCATTTGCATGAAATGATATAATTGATGAAAATAAAAAGTACACTAGTGATATGAGTCTTGTTCAGCTAGTTAAGGATTTGGGCTATACCCCAAAAACATATAATGTGCGCCTTCAATGGATTACATATTTATTCTCCATTAGAGTGGAGTGTGATCAAATCACAAATGAATCTGGAGGCTATCCTTTCGATGAGTAAGATTTTTTTACTTACTTGGATGTTACAGCTTGGATTTTTTACTATTCAAGCAAACGACTCGAAAGGCTCGCTGATTGTGCGGTTGGGTATAAATAAAATCTCAGAAAATATCGTTTTAGAAATCGTTGAAAATGACGAAGGAATACTTGAGGCTTCACTCAAATCAAAAACAACTGGTGAATTATTGATTGATGACAGGACTAGAGCAAGTCAAAACCAAAGATGGTTTTATTGCTGGGATATGAAAACAAGGGATTTGTGGTTTTGGAGTTCTGATGTGGGAGGGCATCGGTGGCGATGGACCTTAAATGGGAAGTATTCAAAAGAAGAACTTACAGGCATACACGAGAAAATGATGCCGATCATTTTTTTGGAAAAAATACCGCTATCGGTTCGCAAATTATGGGGGCAATACCGGTAGAAAAATGAACCTATAGGCCAACCATTAGCGTGGGTTGTGTCGCGCTATTTAAAAAAAGTAGAAAGTACTCAGTAGCCTCCTGCGCCGGGCTTCGAATCTCGGCTATGAATGACTCATGAAGTCAATGGACTTGATGCTGGAACTCCCGCCTCGCAATTGCAAACTACCCGCGACACGTTGGAATCAAGCTTGACACGAATCCCTGATCTTTACTTTACCATGACACCATCCCGATCCCTCTCCAAAGACGGTCCTGATCTTACTGCGTTGCATTCTCCCAAATGGCGGGAGGAGAACGATGTGCCAGTGCGGCAGCTTGGGGAGCCGGTGCCGTTCTTTTACACGCGGGCCGGGGCGGTGCTGGCGCTGGAAGGACAGTATCGCGGCGGGCATGCGTTTCTGATGGCGAACGGGCCTTCGGTGGCGGCGCTGGACCTGGACCCGCTGCACCGGCGCTGGGTGATGACGCTGAACAACGGGGCGCGGACCTTTCGCGGCAACGCGAACTGCACGGTGGACGAGCCGTCGCGCTTCAGCCTGTCGATGTGGCTGGACCCGACGATCTTGAAGTTTGCGCCGATGTCCCACTTTGAAAAAAGCCTGTGGGACAACCGGCTCGTCCATACGGATCAAGGCTGGGTGCAGCGCTGGGAGGCGTCGAAGCTGAAGCTGGGGGACTGCCCGAATGTGGCGGGCTACCGGCGCAATGAGAAATTCCACGCGCCGCGCTGGCTGAACGAGGAGACAGTGAACTGGGGCAACCACGGCAAATGGGGCGGCGGGCGCAGCGTGCTGCTGGCCTCCCTGCGCATCCTTCATCTGCTGGGCTTCCGCCATGTCTATCTGCTGGGGGTGGACTTCGACATGTCAGCGACGAAGCACTATCACTTCACCGAGTGCCGGACACCGCAGGCGGTGAAGGGAAACATGAGCACCTATGCGAAGCTGCAAAAATGGTTCACGGAGCTACAACCGCAGTTTCAAAAAGCGGGCTTTAAGGTCTTCAACTGCAACCTGGAGAGCAAGCTGACGGCCTTTCCCTTTCTGCCCTATGAGGAGGCGCTGGCGGCCTCGGGCGCGCAGATAGGGGCGCATACCCAGGAAAAGACTGAGGGGATGTACACGCGGGTGGCGGAGCAGAAGAAGGCGGCCTCTGCCGACCCGGCAGAAGCGGCGGCGAGCAGCCGACAGGGAGCCGCCGCCCCGCCAGTGGTGCCGAAGCCTGAGCCGGCGGCATCTACAGCGGCGACGTGAACGCGTGTGGCGTTCGAGGTTTCACCGCGCTGGTTTTACGGAGTAGATCGCTCAATGCACCAGGAAGGAATGGTCGAAAAAAACCAAAAATAGAAAAAGGCGAGAGTCCTGCCTTGGTCGGCGCAGAAGTTCCCCCCCAGTGTGACGCGAATGAAAATTGAGATCGTAACCCACTGCTACCGCTACGCGACGCTATTGCGTCATCAACTGAGCAGCTTGGTGCTGGGACCACCACCGCCGGGCGTGCAGGTGACGGCGACGGTGTTTTACACACCAGAAGACGAGGAGACCACGCAAGCCCTGGCGTGGTTCACGACACAAGCGGTCCTCGGTGTGACGTGGAACTGGCAACCGCTGCCGATGGCGGAGCTGTGTCGGCGCTCCATCGGGCGCAACCGGGCGGCACTGGCGACACAGGCAGACTGGGTGTGGTTTTGTGACGCGGACTACTGGTTCACCCCGGCCTGCTGGGAGGCATTCACACGTCTGGATAACAAGAATGCGCGATTGATCTACCCGCGTGAAGTGAACGGGCACCGTTCCCATGACCTGGGCGACGCCTGCATCCAACGGGCGCGGGAAACGGCGGGGCTGGTGAGTGTTGCTGAGTCCGAATTTGAACCGGAGCGGATGCGGCGAGCAATCGGCGGCATCCAAATTGTCAGCGGAGACTATTGCCGAGAGCATGGATATTTGAAAAACAGCCGCCGTGCCCAGCAGCCCAGGGAGGAATGGAAGCGCACGCACGAGGATGTGTGGTTCCGCCGGGAGCTGGGTGGCGGCGGATTGCCGGTGGACCTGCCCGGCGTGTATCGCATCCGCCACGGCCAGGCCGGGCGGATGGTGCCAGGACTGATCTTATGAAACTCGAAGACATCACTCTGATCTTGGGCGTGGACGCGGAACATCTGGAAGAACTGCGCATGGTCTGGCCCACCTGGATGCGGTTCAAACCCGAGCTGCTAAAGATGCCCTGCGTAGTCTTTTACGATGCGGGGCAGGTGAACAGGGGTGAGCTGGAATTTCTGCGCAAGCATCCGCAGGTGCGGTTTGTGGCATGGGACCTGCCCAATGCGCTAAGCCAGCGGGAGAAGATGCTGACTGGCTTTGTGCATGTGCCGGCGCGTGAGGTGCAAACTACGTGGTATCTCAAGCTTGACACGGACGTGATCGCCACGGAACACGGCGAGTGGATCAATCCGGAGTGGTTTGAGCCGGATGAGCAAGGGAAGCTGCCGGTGTTCATCGCCCCAGCCTGGGGCTATTCCAGACCCCGGTATGTGATGGACCTACTGGATGACTGGGCGGACAGGCAGGCTGCTTTTAAGCGAACGCAGAGACTGAACCTGCCCTACTCCAGCCAGTCCTCGGTGGTGCGGCATCCACGGATCATTTCCTGGTTGTTTTTTGGCCTCACCGATTGGACGAAAAAAGCGGTGGCATGGTGCGGCAATGACGGCCGCATGCCGCTGCCGTCCCAGGACACGTTTGTGTCTTATTGCGCGGATCGGCTGGGCTGCCGACAAGTGCGCACCAGAATGACCCATTATGGCTGGAAGCACCGGCGTCCCCGCCTGCACCGGCCGATCATGATCGAAACGGCAACGCCGCCTGCTGAGTCTGATGGCAAGCGCGGAGTGATCTACTACAACATGGGGACGAGCTGCACGGTGAGGCTGCTGGTGTCACTGGTGTCGTTGCGGAAGCATTACACCGGTCCGGTGACGATCCTCTCCGAAGGGGAGGAGTCGCACGCGCTGTGCGAGCGGATTGGTGCCGCCATGAATGTCCCGGTGCAGCGGTGGGAGCCTGGCGTGTGTCCTGGCAGGCATCTGCCCTTTCTCAGCAAGACACGGCTGCACCTGGGGACGCCCTACGAGGTGACAGTGGCACTGGATTCAGACACGCTGGTGGTGGGGCCGATTGATGAGCTGTTCGAGCATGCGGAGCGGGATTCGTTTTGCGTCGCCCAACTGGGAAAGTGGCGGACGGACGGCAAAATCATCGAAGCCCGGCTGCAAAAGTGGGCGGACATCCTGCCGGATGATCTGGGGGCCGCCATCGCCTTTGGTCCGGCCATCAACACGGGTGTCATGGCCTTTCGCAAGGACGCGCCGATCTTTGCGGAGTGGTATGCGGCGGCAGTGAAAGGGCGGGAGAGCTTCATTCCCGACGAAGTGAGCTGCCAGATGCTGCTGCATCGGTTTCCGCACCGGGTTCTTGATGGTCAGTGGAACCGTTCCTGTCGGCATGACGATCCCGATCTGCCGGACACGCGGATCATTCACTATCACGGCAAGAAACACTGCCGGGACGGGCTGCCCTTTCATGGGGACAAGTGGATGGCGGCGTATGACGAGATTCTGCAACGAAATGTGGAGGACATTCAAAACTGGTCACCTGCTGGTGACCGGCAGCTAAGGCGTCAGCTCAAAACCCGCCGCCAGACTGCGTCAGATGCGAAGACAAGCTCGGTCTATGAAACCAACCTGTGGTGCCGTCGTGGACACCTGAACCATGACCAAGCCGATAAGTATGCGGAAATTTGCGGGAATGTGCAGCCGAGAAG
>JBDNIB010000362.1:0-4432 GCA_041688535.1 Prosthecobacter sp. | reverse complement strand
GTGTATTCGAGCCCAGAACCGACGAACTCAATTTCAAAATGCGCCGTGTGCTTCGGTGCGTCCGGACCAGAGAGGTTGAACATGCGCTTCACTTTCGCGATGCACGGGTTCTTGACGTTGTAAACGGGCTTGCCGGCTTCAGGAGTGCTCATGGTTGGGTTGGGCGAGGTGCGCGAGACTAGGGTACGCTCGGAGCTTGTCAAACCTCGCGCCCAACTCAGGCCGCCAGGATCAGCATCGCCTTGGTGCCAGCGCCTGCTGCAAGTTGTGCCAGCTCCACACTGCCGCCGTGCAGTTGCGCGACTTCCTTCACGAAGCACAAGCCCAGTCCGGTACTCTTTTTCCCCGTGTCGGGCCGTGGTAGCGAGTAGAAACGCTCAAACACACGCTCACGCGCATAGTCGGGAATGCCGGGACCGGCGTCTTCGATCTCCAGCACGATCTTCGAATCAAAGCGATAACCACGCGCGCGGATGGCGCTGCCACGTGGGGCGAAGTCGAGCGCATTTTGCAGTAGATTGCCCACGGCGAGTTCGAGCAGCCATGGATCGCCCTGCAACACGAGTTCAGCGGCGATCTCACGCTCAAAGCGCACGTCTTTCGTGGCGGCGATGAGGGATAAATGATCCCAAGCGCGATCCAGCACCTCGCGCACATCCACCGCTTCGTGAATTTCGAGTTTTTTCTGCTTCTCGATGGCGGCGAGATGCAGCAGGCGCTCCAGGAGATCGCGCAACCTGCCGGCCTCGTTGCGGATGTTGTCGAGAAAACGCGTGCGCTTGGGCTCTGGGACCTCGCCTTGTAAAATCTCACTCGCACCGAGGATCGCGGCAACGGGGCTTTTTAGCTCATGCGTGAGGCTTTGCACATAATGCTCGACGTATTCGCGCCCCTCCAACGCATCGCGCATGTCTTCGAGTGCCTTCGCGAGCGTTTTCATCTGATGGCCCGGCATGTGTGGCGGCGTGGCGCGCTCGCCACGGCTGACGGCCAGCGCATGCTGCGCCAGCACCTCCAACGGCCGCGTGGCCCAGCGGGCGGCGAGATAAATCCCCAGCAGCATCAACACCACTGTAGTGACGATGGACCATTTCAGCCAGCGTTCCGTTTCCCACACAAACGCCAGCACACCACGCTGCGGTTTGGCGATGCTGAGCATGCCAATCACGTTGCTATCGCGAATGATCGGCGCACCGACATACATCACGATTGAAAGCGGATCGTACTCGCTGGTACGCGTGGAGCGTGCGCCGTATTCGCCCATCAGGGTGAGGCTCACATCACGCTTGTTCAAGAACGTGCCGGGTGTTTCGATGCCGGCGGAGTCAAACAGCACGCGGCCTTGCGCGTCAGTGACGTACATTTGCATGTCCACCTGCGTCTTGATGCGGCTGTAAATGCGCGCGTTCAATTCGCGATGTTGCGCGGCGCGGATGGCCTGTTCGACGGCTTGTGGCTCCAAGACGCCGTCCTTGGCCTGCGCGGCGAGAATTTCGGCCAGAATGTTTGCCACATCGACCATCGGCTCCTCCACAGCCTCAAAGTACTGGCGCTCGACACGGCGGATGAGCTGGGTGAACAGCACCAGCAGCCCCACGCTGGCTACCAGCGCGAAACCAACCAGGAAGCGTGCAGTGAGACTCATGCGTCAGGCCAGATTTCGAGCAATGAGTAGCCCATGCCGCGATGCGTAACGATAGGATCAATGCCGGGACGCACACCGCGCATGCAGGCGCGCAGGGTTTTGATATGCGTGTCCACCGTGCGCTCCATCGAGGCGTCCGGCTCCGCGGAGGCGTGATCCATGAGCTGCTCGCGGCTAAACACGCGGCCCGGATGCGCGGCAAAGGCCTTGAGCATGCGGAACTCATAGCGCGAGAGGTTCAAGGACGTACCGAAGTAGATGGCCTGGCAGCGAGTGTCATCTATGACGACGGGCGTGCCGTTGGTCGTGGGCAGCGGCACCGCTGAAACCCGCCGCAGGATGGCCCGCACGCGGGCGACGAGTTCGCGCGGGCTGAAAGGCTTCACGACGTAGTCATCGCCGCCGATCTCCAGGCCCACCACGCGGTCCACCTCGCTGGAACGTGCGGTGAGGAAGAGAATCGGCAGCGACTGCGTCTTGCGCACTGTTTTGCACACCTCGAAGCCGGTCATGTCCGGCAGGCCGACATCGAGGATGATCAGGTTAAAGTCCTGTGCCTGCACCTGATCCAGCGCCTCACGGCCCTTGGTGGCACAGACCACCGCGAAGCCATCCGCCTCAAGCGCATAGACGATGTTTTCGCTGATGGAGGGTTCGTCTTCGACGACGAGGATGCGGGGGGACATGGCGAATGAGGGTGATTAAACGCTGTGCGAATGGATTCATCAAGCCAAGCGTGGTGAAACTGCTCCAAGTCGCTGGCTCCAGTCCACTTTGGCGGTCAGGGCCATCAGGACGCCGAGCGTGACGATGCCACCGACGGTTAGTGTGAGGCCGGTGAGACCCTTGAAGAAGAAGCTGTAACTGAAGAGCACCATGTAGGCCGTCTGCGCGACCACCGCGACACGGAAGATGAACTCGCCTGCCGCCGCCCGCAGATAGCCGCACACGAGCAGCAGCGAGGTGGCGGCGGCGATGACGAAGCTCAGATGCACCGGCACGACATCGAGCATATAGGAGAACAGCAGCGGGAAGGCGAAGAAACCGGCAGCGAGGAAGATGTAGTTCACCGGATGCAATGACACCCCACGGCTGATGACGGTGATGACCATGACACCGAGGAAGAGCAGCAGCGACAACGGCGCGTAAAACGAGATCTGCGCTGCCACCGGGCCGGCGTTCAGCTCACGCGGCATTTCCATGCCGATGCCGGGCGCGGAGATGGCGTCTTCGTATTTCCACACCAGCTCCAGCCCCTTGCCAACAGGACCACGGTCCGTGGGCGAGCTGATGGGAAAGTTCACATCGGTGAAGTCGGTAGTCATGGTTAGCGTGAAATCGCGGATGCGGCTGGCATCGGCAAAGGCATAGCGCCAGAAGTCCATGCCCCGGCATTCATAACCGACGGCGAATAGCACACTCTCGCCGGGCGCAAGCTGCACGCTGTCCGTGATCACACCTTGTTCAGGCGTGGCGACCGATGGCCGCGCCTGCGTGTCCGCCCCGAGGGTGAATTTGATCTTGTTGAGCGTGGCCTGCGGCAGATCGAAGTCGATGTAAAAGGTCTGCGTGATGGCGGTGTTGTTGGTGAAGGTGTAGTTGCCGTCAAACATCGCGCCATAGGTGCGATGCCACAGCAGGCCCATTTTTACCGGCTGGTAGTCGAGCTTCACCCGCACCACGCTTTTGGCGGGCTGCAGCGTGACCTTGCCGCCGCTGGAGGAGGTGTAGCGTGCGCGTGGATGCGTCTGTAGCAACGGCGGTCCCCAGCGCCCGCTGACGCTGTCGCCGGTTTGATTGGCGACGTGGCTGGTGCGGTAGTTGATGGTGCCGCCGAGAAACCACCAAGCGAGGGTGGTGCCGACGAAGATGACAGCGATGGCGATGAGGTGCGTGAGTTTCATGATTTCAATGTTCTGTGTTCGATGTTCAGGATTCAATGTTCGTGGTCAGTTGGTGGTGCGTTTACGGTAGATGATGCTTGCCTGCGGCTGTTGATCGCGGCAGAGAGATTTGCGGAGTTGCAGCCCGGTGGTTGCGGGCTTGTCGGTGACGGGATCGACGTTGCCGCTGAAGCTGAGATCGTAACTGGCGGGGAGCTGCACGTTCCAATCAATCTGCTTCGCAAACAGCGGCGTCTGCGGCAGGGCGAGATCGAGTTCGCCCTCGGCAGCCTGCAACGCGGCGAGCGTGGCGGTGAAGGAGAGTTTTAATTCGGATTCAGCGCCGTCAGTGGCGGGATCATCGAGCGGAATTTCAAGACGATTGGCCTCATTCGCCACAGGGCGCACTGGATCGCCGTTCACGTGACATTGCAGCAGTTGCGCGCCTGTCGGGAGCTGTAAAACGAGTTTGGCAGGATGATCATGGGGCACCGTGATCGCGCCTTCGGTGAGCACGGAGCCATCCCGCACGACCTGCGTAGTGTAACTGGCCGCAGAGACGATGGCGTCGTCCGTGGCACCAGCAGGCGGTGTTTGCGCGGCTTTGCGAGCGTCTTCGAGCGTGAACGTAACTTCGCCACCGATGGCGGGCAGAGCGCTGATACCAGCAGCGGTGATGATTTGTGTGCTGTTGCCATGCTGAAGGCGCAGAACTTTGCCTTCAGGCAATTCGTTAACCGTAAGCGATGTAATGGGCGATGCGGTGAGATGCAGCGTGGTCCCCTGCCCTTCTTTGGCGAGGGCGAAAGTCAGCTTCACGCTCTGCGCACCGGCTTGGTCCGTGATGAGGCAGAGTTGGTCATCATGGACCACGATGCGGGCGTCCTTGGGTTCCACCTGCAAG
>JBDNIB010000037.1:0-1877 GCA_041688535.1 Prosthecobacter sp. | reverse complement strand
GCGTCGCCAACAACGACAGCCCAGTGCTGCTCGAAGGCGAGTTCGGCGTGGGCAAGCACATGGTCGCCCGCGCCCTGCATGAGGCCAGCCGCCGTAGCGGGGCCTCCTTTAAAGAACTCCAGTGCAGCGCCATGCCGGAAGCCGCACTTGAGATTGAGCTCTTCGTCCAAACCGCCATTTTCAACCGTGGCGCGGGTGGCTCCATCCACCTCGCTGAGATCAACCAGCTCCCCGCTCGCATTCAGGCCCAGTTGAACACCTTCCTCGACGAGGCGCAGTCGAAAAAAGGCTGGGGCAACGGCAGCGGCGGCGCTGATTTCCGCCTCATCGTCTCCAGTACCGTCTCGCTCGAAGACGCCGTGAAGGCCGGCAAGTTCCGCGAAGACCTCTACTACAAACTCTCCGTCGTCCCGCTGAAGATCCCCCCGCTGCGCTCACGCCGTGAGGATGTGAAGCCCCTCGTCGAGCATTTCCTCAAAGACCTTGCCGAACGCACCGACGCCAAGGTCAAGACTATCGACGCCAACGCCATCGAGTTCCTCGAAAAGTACACCTGGCCAGGCAACGTCTCTGAGCTGCGCAACGCCATCGAGCGTGCCTGCGCCTTTGCGGAAAACGACCGCATCAAGCCCTCCGACCTGCCCGCCAAGGTCACTCAGGCTATCGAGGTTCCCACCCCGTCCTCCAGCGAGGGCATCACCAAGCTGCCCATCGGCTCCACCCTCGACAGCTTCATCAAGGGCCAGGAGCACATCTTCATCCAGGAGACGCTCAAGTACAACAGCGACTCCCGCGAAAAGACCGCCAGCATGCTCGGCGTCAGCATCGCCACGCTCTACCGCAAGATGGGCCTCAACACCGAGCGCAAGACCACGACCTGACGCGAGTCCCCGCGTCAGGCGGATTTTGTCATTCGTTCCTGGCCCGGTGGTTGCGCATTTCCCCTGCCCGGCCCAAATTGGCCGCGTCAGCCCCACGCGCCCACTTTGAGTTCCCCTGCCACCATCCTTTACTGCCGCTGCGCCTACGCCCAGGTCGTGCCCACTGGCGTCAAAAACGACGTCCTGCAAAAGCTCTGCGACTCGTCCGCCAACTTTGAAACCGTCTCCGACCTCTGCGAGATGGTCGCGCATCGCGATCCACGCCTTCAGGCCATCGCCGGTTGTGGCAATCTGCGCATCGCCGCCTGTTACCCGCGTGCCGTGAAAGGCTTGTTCCAGCAAGCCGGGTTTCCCCTCCCCGAGGACGCCGCAATTCACAACATGCGCACCCAGACCGCGCAAGAAATCGCCGACGCTTTACTCAAAGCCGAAGGCTGATTCTATCGTTCGTCATTCGGAATTCTTCATTCGTCATTCTCTCCTATGATCACCCACACCCACCGCCCCCTCCGCGTCGTCCTCTATGAAGGCAGCGGCAGCATCCAGCTCCCTGCGGAATCCCGTGCCAAAGTGATGATGGCCCTGCTCGACAAAGGCTACACCGTCACCCGCAGCGGCCACGGTGCCAGCGCCATGCCGCATGATGACCGCAGCCTGCTCGTGCTCGGCGTTTTTGAGGGCAAAGCCCCCGCCTTGGAAGACGCCAGCGGCCTCGTCACCATCGACACCCGCGACATCACCGGCCTCGAACCCGACGCCATCATCGCCCTCGTGGACAAATCACGCGGCGGCAAGACCATGAACGAACCCGGTGTGTGGAAACCCTGGTTCCCCGTCATCGACTACGACCGCTGTACCAACTGCATGCAGTGCCTCAGCTTCTGCCTCTTCGATGTCTATGGCGTCAGCGACGACAACAAGATCCAGGTGCAGAACAACGACAACTGCAAGACCAACTGCCCCGCCTGCTCCCGCGTCTGCCCCGAAGTCGCCATC
>JBDNIB010000361.1:0-1638 GCA_041688535.1 Prosthecobacter sp. | reverse complement strand
CCAAGGCTTTAACAGTCCTTTTGGGTGCGGAGAGACCATTTTGGGGCTTCCTCTACCCACCCAAGACAGCGAAGCGCCCCAATTTTTGTCAGTGAGCCGGAGCAGTGCTGCCAAGTCCAGCCCCGAAAGCGTGGTGACACCCCTCTCACTTGCCATTCGCTGCTGCTGAAAGGAGAGCTGTTCCAGCACACACGACTTCCACCAACCGTCTCCTTCTGATGGAAGAGACTTTTCGAGAATTTGTCGCAATGCACAGGCGGTGTCTTTGAGAACATCATGAAGCATGTGGAGGGAATCATGGCTGGGATGGTTGGTCCTGACAAGATCAAGACAGGTCAAAACGCTGAATCTCGGTCGGGATCTGACGGCCAACTAGTTTGACACTCATCTCGTATCCGGTGCGCCGCCGTAGATGACGACATCCGCCGCACCGACAGCGACTCGAAGGAGGGTGAGCGAGAACAGGAATAGTGAGATTTTCATGACTGGGTGAGGCTATTTGGCTGGAGCTGACTTCCGAACAGGCTCTCTCAGTTCAGCCGCACTCCGTTTCACCTCGTCTGCATAAGCGGGATCAACGGCAAGATTCACCGTTTCATTCGGGTCATGGGGATGGTCGTAAAGTTCGCGGGCCAGCACCTTTCCACTCTTCTGGTCGATCCATTCGGTGAAGCGATGATCCGAGGTGCGCAGACTTCGCCCCATGGCTCCGCCACGCGGAAACTGGCTGCGTGCGCTCGTGAACAGCGGGAGCGATGGATCATCAAGCAAGTCCGCGAATCCAGCCCCTTCAAGATGGTCGCGGTTGGGTAGTTCGGCGAGTTCGCACAGGGTCGGATACAGTCCGACGAGTTCCACCAACGTGCGGCTGTGTGTGCCATGAGCTTTGGCACCCGGTGAGCTGATGATCAGCGTGGACTGGGTGGCGACTTCGAAGTTGGTGGCTTTTCCCCACATTCCCAGATCGCCGAGATGGAAGCCGTGGTCGCTGACCATTACGACGATGGTATTGTCCTTCAGTCCGAGGCGGTCCAACTCATCGAGAACGCGGCCCACCTGTGCATCCACATAGCTGACGCAGGCGAGATAACCGTGGAGCAGATGTCGCGCCAGCGGTTCCGCGATGAGGCCTTTGGCCGGCACTTCACGATACTGAGCCCGCAGCTCACTCGAGCCGCTTGAAGCGAGGCTCGGCATGTTCGACGGAGCTGTGTCCACGGCGGCCAGAGGGAGCTTTTCAGGGTCGTAGAGGTCGAAGTATTTCTTCGGTGCCACAAAGGGGCAGATGCGGACGCAGGAAGCCGAGACCCAGAAAGAAGGGGAGGTCCTTGACGCGGCGCAGCACGGCGATGGCCTCGTCCGCCAATTGTCCATCACCCAGCGCGCTGTCCGCCACTTCCTGGGACTCCACCGTTAGGCCACGCCGGATTTTTTCCGGCACATTGAGAAACGGGTCCGGCTGGTCCGCAGCAGCAGCCTCGCGCTGCATGTCCTTCACCAGCGCCTGTCCGGCAGCGGTGCGGTACTCCAAGGGATAGTGAGAGTCTGTCCCAATGGCCTGGAAAGCCGCAACCACCTGGGATTGAGGGTAAAAATGAGTGAGGCATGAAGACACTAAAAGCGCTTCATGCCCCAAAT
>JBDNIB010000360.1:0-4656 GCA_041688535.1 Prosthecobacter sp. | reverse complement strand
GGGGGAGGGAACGTCCCAGAACTTGAGCGGTGGTACGGGGGCCGCCGCCACGATCAATGATGCGACGTGGACGCAGCGTTTTTTCAACATCTTGGCGTGGAGTTCGCCTGGAGGGGTTTTTGCTCCGTCTGCCTCCGCGACGGCGGTGGCGGCATTCGGCCCCGTGACTTTCAATACGAACGCGCAGATGGTGAGTGACGTGCAAAGCTGGCTGAACACACCGGCGAACAATGCCGGCTGGATTTTGCGCGGCGATGAAGTGACCGACGAGTCGGCCTGCCGCTTTGACAGCCGGAATTTAGGCTCCGTGGTGCCGGAATTGGAGGTAAGCTACCTGGCAGTGACTCTGGAGCCGACGCCGTTTGAAAACTGGCTGGCGGAGCACTTTCCGGCCTATCTGGTGGGCCAGTTCCTTGACCCGGTGGGTGATGTGGAGCAGGACGGAATCGCGAACTTGCTGGAGTACGGTTTCGGCCTGGACCCCAATGCACCAGAAGCAGGAACAGGCTTCAGCGCCATGCTGGCACCGTCAGCCGTGGCAGGGACGGACTTGATCCTGACTTTCCGCCGCAACTTCGCCGCGTCGGACCTGCGCATCAAACTGCAGATCAGCACAGATCTGGCCGACTGGAGCACCACGATCGCGGAGAGCGTGGATGGCAGCGATGTCGCAGCGTTGAACGGGGCGGAGATCGTGTCGGAGGACTACCTCGAAGACACGGCCAACCTTGTCACGGTGCGGTTGAATTTTCCGATGGGGGTGAGCGGCCGGACTTTTGCGCGCGTGCAGGTGGACTGGCCCTGAGGCCGGCGGTGCTACCGGATGTTCACGCCGAGGGGGGCCGTGATGGTGCGGCTAGCCACGCGAATCTGACAGAACAAGCGCAGGAAGCCGGTGCGGGGCGGATGAATGCGGAAGGCGAGCCAAGGGCCGCCGCGCAGTTCCTGTCGCAGGATGTCGCCGCCGACAGGATGCAGGCGCAAGACGGTGCTCCCGTCGTCATAAATACCGGTGAGCTGGGCAAAGGCGTGCATGAGCGGTTCCAGGCGGGTGACGGGCTGGCTGGAGGCATCACTGACATGGATGCGCATGAGGCTGGTCTTGCGTAAGGGCGGGGAGCCGCCGTTGCCACCGGCGAAAGCGAGATCGAAGCGCAGGCCGTCGGCGGTTGCGCTCAGGACATCGATGAAATCGTGGGTGACACGGTTCACGATGTGGAACTCGCCACCGAGGTCGGTGACGGGATATTCGGGGAGCGCGGTGGCAGCAGGCGCGATTTCCGCCCAAAGCCGCCAGGGACCAGCACTGGCCGGAGTGAAGGGGAAAGCAAAAATGCCGTTCGGTTCCGGCGGTGGTGGGGTGATGAGGTGAAAGTCGTGCAGGTCTTGATTCAACAGCAGAAAACGGACGGGCGCACCATGCAGCGGGATGAGCTGTGAAACATCCAGCGGCCGGCCCGCAGGGGGCTGCAACCGGACCCGCAACCGCGTTTCGACACCCGCAGCGGGAACCGCGCCTGATTCTAGGCTGAGCATGGTCACCGGCGTGGCCGGTGCGGGACACACGTCGGTGTAGGGAATGCGCCGCACATGCAGAGCGGTGCCGCAGGTCGCACAAGGTGAGCCGGACTGGGTGGAAAGCTGTGATGGATGCTGCGGGCAGAAATAAATTTCCGCGCTGACGTCCATAGGCCCGAAGAAGGGTTTAAGCGCTTCAAGGCTAGACTGCAGGTGGTCGAAGCTGGCTGCGGCGCTGGCCTGTGTCCCTGACATGCCGGCCTGGGCGATGTCGTTGATGAGGCGAAAGGCCTGGACGGTGTGCTGGTCGAGAAGCTGGCGGTCGGCGGTGGCGGATGCGCGTGCCAACAGGCGCAGCGCGGGACTGCAGAGTGAAATCTGCTGCGGGACTTCCGGCAGGCGCTCTTCCTTGAGCAGGCGGGTGACATTGGCCGTGGCGAGGCGGATGACGTTCCAGGCCTCCGCCGGAGTCTGGGGGTCCAGCACCTGTGGAGCGACGGGCAGGTCGGCGAAACACGAAAAACCACCGAGGCAGCACAGGATGAGCGGCAGGAGGCGCATAGAGATCACTGCTCGATGATGTCGTCCTGCGTCCAGAGGATTTTGTCCGGCCCGGCGGAGCGGACTTCCATCTGAGTGGCGGAGTTTTGATGGAAAAAGTAGGGGGAGCCGTAGTGGTCGAGCAGTTCGCCCTGGGCATTGAGGCGCAGATGCTCCTGTGGCAGATAGCGCACCCCCTGGGGGTTGCCGCCGTTGAGCGTCTGGGTGATTTCAGCATTGGTGCCGGTCGGGTTGCCGCCAAAACGCTGGCCGAAGTGGCGCAAATTGCGGGCGATGGCCTCAGCCTCGTTCCGGCCCTGATTTTCCAACGGCGGTGGAGGGCGCGGGATGTTGGATGGCAGCGGTGCGGCTGGGACGGGTGGCGCGGTTGCCACGGGCGCGGCAGGCATGACCGGGGGCACCGTCGGAGGCGGGGGCGTGATCATGGGAGCCGCCGGGGCAGCGACTTTTGGAATGCCGGTACCGACAGGTGCTGGAGTGTCATCCTTGGACGCCGGCCGGAAGAGCCAGAATGCCGTCGCGGCCAAAATGGCCAGCAGCGCGATGATCCGGTGCCGTTTCTTCATGCGGGCTTCATAAAGCCGAGATCACCGGTGGAGAAACGGCTGAGATTGGGCAGCACGGAGGCGATCTCACTGTTGTCGAGTCCGAACCATTTGATGAGCGTGCCGGAGAACTGGTCCACCGCCAGCGTGGGGATCCAGCGTCCGGTGCCGGTGTCGTCAGGGCCGTTGATGGCGAAGGTGGGGAGATGCCCGTAAATCTGGCCACCATTGACAGCCCCACCCATGATGAAGTGGTGTGCGCCCCAGCCATGGTCGCTGCCCTGGCTGTTGGTGGGGAAGGTGCGGGAGAAATCACTGGCGGTGAAGGTGGTGACCTGATCGGACACGCCCAATTGCTCCATCGCACGCTGGAACGCGAACATGCATTCGCTGACCTCGTTGAGGGGCGTGGCGTGGGTGCCAGTGGCGGCGTTGAGGGTCGGCGTGAGGGTGACCTGAGCGGTGTGGGTGTCATAACCGCCGACGGAACAGAAGAAAATCTGGCGGTTCATGTCGAACGCACTAGGACCACGCGCCTGAATGAGCCGGGCGATCATTTTCAACTGGTTGCCGAGGCCAGTGTTGGGAAACGGCGTGGTCCACACCCAAGTGCCGGGAGGTGTGTCGGTGGACATCGCGGTCGGGGCGATGCTGGTGTTGAGCAAATCACCAGTGAGGACCGCATTGTCGAGTACTTCCCGGTAAGCGGTGCGCTGGAGATTGGTGTTGCTGAGCGCAAACATGTCACGCATGGCCTTTACGCGGGCTGAGGTCATCAAAGTTCCGCCCAGCACCACGGCACCCGTGTCGGAGACATGGTATTGGGACACCTGGTTGCCAACTTCAAAGGTGTTGTTGCCGTTGAGGGAAACGGACATGGAAATTTTGCCCGTCTGATTCGTCTGACTGTTGAGAATGTCGGCCACCCGCCCGCCCCAGCCAGTGATCGGCGGCTGGTCCGGGACCGAGGTCTGCCATTGGGTGACCTGGTCGCTGTGTGAAAAAATCTGCGGTGGGAGGTAGAATGCCGCATTGGCCAAATACTGCGCACGAGTGGTGGGCCGCACGAGGGTGCCCACGTTCATGATCGGCACCAGCTTGCCTTCACCAAAGAGGGTCTGCATTTCCACGCAGGACGGATGGAAGCCGTAGGTGTGCCCGTCACCGTCCTGATAGGCCGGGTCAGAGCCGCCGGGGCCGGTGCGCAGAGTGTGTAGGGAGGTCTTCGGCAGGGCGAGATTGCCCCGAATATTGGTGTAGTCGTTGAAGGTGGCGGTGTCGGTGGGGACGATCCAGTTGTTGGCATCGTTGCCGCCGGCGAGGAACAGGCAGACCATGGACTTGTAGCCGGTGACGGGCTGGGCGGCCATGACGGAATTGATCAGGCGCAGGTCACGCAGGGTGCTGCCGATGGCGGTGGCACCCAGGCCGGCATAGGCGGCGTTGCGCAGAACGCTGCGGCGGCTGGTCAGGATGTTGGGGGCCTTGGTGGATTTCATAAGCGTCAACGCTGGATGGTGAAGTCGGGACTGGTCAGGATGAGATGCAGGATGGTGCGGATGCGGTCGCGTTTGTTGACGTCGCTAGGCCCCGTGGTGCCCTGGTTGTAAACGACCGGAGAAACATGCGCGTTGGCCAGACCACCCGCCGTCGGCGCGGTCGTGCAGCTCAGCGGTATGGTGAAGGTCGTGGGGCTGGTGATGGTGACCGTGCGGGTCGTGGTGGTGCTGTTGAGAGTGGCTGAGAAACTGCCATCGCTGACTCCGCTGATGAGCACCGTGTCGTTGCTGACATAACCGTGTGGAACAGATGTGGTCACGACGCAGGGATTGCCCGTGCTGATGGAGGTGATCGGCAGGGCGACGAAGTTGCGGATGATTTGTCTGGCCTGTGAGGACAACTGACCGGCCATCAGCAGCGTATTCATCTGGCTGATCAGCTCGTCAATGTTCTGGTTGTGCGTCCACGGCAAAGTGGTGCTTGGCGGTACTCCCAGACCCAGGTTGGTGGCATCCGCAGGCATCCACGGGCT
>JBDNIB010000359.1:0-3780 GCA_041688535.1 Prosthecobacter sp. | reverse complement strand
GATGGATGAACTGGTTCACGCTGTCAGCGGCATGCACGACGAGCGTGTCGCCGATCTTGGCACCGAGTTGGCGGGCGAACTGGTCGCTGAGGACGATGGAGTCGCCCTTGAGATCGAATTTGCCGTCCTTGAGGTGCTTGGTGAGTTTTTGCAGCAAGGCGTTGTCCGGCTCATCGGTCAGGCCGATGACGCTGACACCTTGCAGGCTGCCCGCGTTCTCGACGACGACAACGCCCTCGGCCACCGGCACGGCGGAGAGCACACCGGGCTGCTGGACGAGAGCCTTGCGTAACTCGCGCCAGTCCGGTGCGGTGGTGCTGTCATCATGCGCGGTCATCTGCTGCACCATGACATGCGGCTCGAAACCCATGAGCATCTTACGGAACTCGACCTGCCAGCCGCTGAACACGGACATCACAAACACCAGCACGCCGACGCCGAGCATGACACCGAGCATCGAGATCACGGTGATGACCGAGATGAACGAGCGCGTGGGGCGCAGGTAACGCAGGGCGAGGAAGATGGGAGCGGAGGTCAAGCGGGGTAGTTGGTGGAAATCGTCCTCGTTCTCGTTCTCGGTCATGTGATGGCGAGAGGAGCAAAGATAAGCGAGTTAGGAGCGGTGAATTGGCAGGAAGTTCGGGCGGCTTGGGTGATGGAGGGGCGGTAGAATCGAGGACGAGTTCGAGTAGGAGGACGAGGACGACTTGAGTCAGTCACGCAGCGCCACCGCAGGATCAACACGGGCGGCGAGCCAGGCGGGGGGCAAAGCGGCCAGCAGGCAGAGAGTGATGGCGCCGAGGCAGGTGGCGAGGATGAACCAGGGTTCAATTTGCGCGGGGATGGTGGCGAGGAACATGCCGTCGGCGGAATCGCCACCGCCGCTGAGCATCGCGATGGCGAGGCGGAGGTCATCGCGGAAGCGCAGCACGAGGCCACTGATGACGAGGCCGCTCAAGGTGCCGAGCGTGCCGACCACGGCGGCCTGGGTGACGAAAATGCCGATGATCTGGCCCTGGCGCGAGCCGAGGGCGGTGAGCACGCCGATCTCCCGCCGTTTCTGCGTGGTGACGGTGATGGTGGTGTTCATCACGGAGAACGCGGCGACGACAAAGATGATCATGAGCACGATCCACATCATGATGCGCTCGTTGCTCATGGCGGCGAGGCGTGCATCACCCGCGTCCGTCCACAGCGAGGCGCTCCAGCCGACGGGAATGAGACCCGCAGCTGCAAAGCGCTGCATGGCGGCCTTCACCTCGCCGGGATTGCTCAATTCGAGGAGCACGCCGCTGACTTGGTCGCCCAAGCCGAAGATCTGCTGGGCAGTGGGGAGGGTGGTGTAGCCGTACTGCCCGGCGGTTTCCGCGCGGGTGTAACCGAGCAGCGTCAGCTCCTGCGGGTGCAGTTTGATCTCCTTAAAAGCCGCGTGGCGTTTCGTTTCATCCTGTTCATCCGAGGCAGTGCGGAAGCGCTGCACGGCGCTGGTGACGTTGCTGGCGGCATAGACGCTGATTTTATCCTCCGGGTGCGCGTTGAGCTGCGCGGCGAGGTAGTCGGCGCTAACCACGCCGCCGTCGCGCAGTGTCAGACTACCGTCGAGGCGGTGTTTGGCGATCTTGGCCATGTAAAACTGCGCGCCGTCCGCTGGCAGGCCGAACACGTCCATGGCGGACTGCATGCCGTCGCGCTCCGCGTACATGACGCCGCTGATGTAGCTGCTCGCGGCGAGGACTTCGGGTTGCGCGCGCAGTTTTGCCAATGCGGCAGTGACGGGCCTGAGGTCGGTGGGTTTGTTGTCCTGCGGATGCAGCAGGATGTGCGGCGCGGAGCCGATCAGGGTGCGGCGGAACTCGCCCTCAAAGCCCTTCATCACCGAGCTGATGACGATCATCGCCATCACGCCCACCGCGACGCCGAGAATCGAGATGATGGTGATGACCGAGACAAACGAGCGCTTCGCACGCAAATAGCGGCGGGCGAGGAAGAACGTGGCGTTCGAGAGCATGCGAAGCGCACCAAAGCGATGCGCGGGGGAGATTCGAGAAAAATCACCGCGAATTCCCGATCAATAGTGTTTTGCCAGCGGCAGCAGGGAAACTCGCCAACGTCGGGGGTCAATGGTGACGAGGGCGCCGGATTCGAGGTCAGCCTGGCAAGCTTGTAAGGCACTGCTGACACACGCGGCCAGTTTTCCGGACGGACGTCCTCTGAGCGGATTTGCAATACGCTGGGTGCCGTGGCGGCGGTGGCATGCAGGAGTGCTCCATAGTCGAGATCATGGGTGAATACGATGCTGCCATGCTCCCGTGCCCACTGCATGATGTCGGAATCGGCCGCGCTGGCTGGCCCCACGGTGCTCCAATGCACGGCATGGTGATTCATCTGCGCCAGCACGTCCACCCAGGCCGGTGAAAGGTTCATGTCGATCACGAACCTCATGCGATCAGGCTGCTGCGAGCGGCATTTCGTGTTCCTCGGCCCGCCAAGTCAGATAGGCCAGGGCGGCACGGATGTCCTCCGGCTCCAGATAAGGGTAGAGCGCTAGCAGCTCTTCTTCAGAGGAGCCGACAGCCAGCATTCCCGTGATCATGCCCACTGTGACACGCATGCCACGGATGCATGGCTTCCCGCCCATGACCTGGGGGTCCATGGTGATGCGATCAATCTGCGGGAAGGTCATGTTCGGAAGCTAGCAGAAGGCGACGGTTTTTGGCAATGCGCCTTACTTGTTGGCCGGGGCTTCGACGCCGAACAGCGGCAATGATTTCTTCACCGACTGCATGACTCCCCAGGCGAGCGGGGTGGCGACGATGATCCAGATGAGGACGGCTTTCATGGGTGGTCAGGCGTTGGGATGGGTGACGTGATGCTTGGGATCAACCGGGCGCACAAGCAGGTTGGCGATGAGGCCGACGACGAGCAAGCCGAGCATGAGATTGAAGGTGCCGTTGTAGGCCTGCGCCTTGGGCACGCCAGCGGCCACACGGCTGTCGTAAAAACCGTTGATGAGCGAGGGGCCGATGACGGCGGCCATGCTCCATGAGGTAATGAGGCGGCCATGGATCGCGCCGACTTGATAGGTGCCGAACAGATCCTTCAAATAAGCGGGGATGGTGGCAAAGCCGCCGCCATACATGCTGATGATGACGGCGGTGCAGATGACAAACAGCGTGCGGTTCTGCGTCTCCTGCGTGTAGGGTAGGACGGCGTATAAGATCGCGCCGAGGATGAAGTAGATGCAATAGACCGTCTTGCGCCCGGTGAAGTCGGAGATGGAGGACCAGATGAAGCGGCCGCCCATGTTCGAGATGCTTAGCAGGCCGGTGAACCCCGCACCGATGGCCACGCTGACGCCAAACATATCCTGGCACATGTCTGCCGCACGACCGAGAACGCCGATGCCAGCGCTGACGTTCATGCATAGCACCGTCCACAGCAGCCAGAACTGCGGTGTCTTCCACGCGGTGTCCACGGCCACGCTGGCGGTGGTGATCATCTTGTTGGTGGAGACGGTTTGGTGCTCGAACCCCGCCGGTTTCCAGTTCGCCGCAGGCACGCGCACGATCAGTGCGCCGAAGATCATGAAGCAGGAATAGAGTGCCGCCATGGTGATCATGGCGTTGGCAGCGCCCGTGTCAGGTGCCTTGGCAAAATGACTCATCAGCTCCTGCGCCAGCGGCGAACCGATCAACGCCCCGCCGCCGAAGCCCATGATCGCCATGCCGGTGGCCATGCCGGGGCGGTCGGGGAACCATTTTACCAGTGTCGAGACCGGCG
>JBDNIB010000358.1:0-6427 GCA_041688535.1 Prosthecobacter sp. | reverse complement strand
TCAGGCAAGCATCCTCGAAAAGACCGGACAACGCTCAATCCACGTGCCCCATATCGCCCCGGAGGCACCAGCCCAGGCATGCAGGAAGAGCAGTCGCATTCATTTAACCAAACTGCTGAACACTGCACTGGACGGGCGGCATGTTATCGCCCACACAGGCTCGGTCGAAGGACTGCAGATTGATGGATTGCGCGACATGATTGAGGCAATGCGGCAGTGGCCCGGCCGGGAACCTCTGCTGGTAATCTCGACTCCCTCACCCGCTGAAGCGAAATACGCACTGGCCGGAGCGGCTGACATGGAGCAGGTCCGCGTGTTGAATCTTTCCCCCTCCGAACTCGTGCATCTTCAAGTCGGCGCGGACCTGCTGCTGGCAATATTGCCCTTGGAGGGTGACCTGGAATCTTTTGGCAGAACCTGCTTCCCGACCAAGATCATGGACTACCTGAACTGCGGAACTCCCATGGTGGTGCGCGGGCCGGCCGGTTCCGTCCTCTGCCAGCATGCCTCAAGCGGCGGGTATGCAGCGGTGGTCACTGAAAAGGGGCCGACCCCACTTCTTGAAGCCGCCGCCAGCATCCTTGGCAGCAAGGAACGCCAGGCATTGCTTTTGCAACATGCCCGCAAGGCGTCATTGGAATTTAGTGCACCCAGCATCGTTCCCCGGTTTTTAGATGCCTTGAACAGAGTTTCCCAACCCCATGGAGACTGCTCAGACGGACCCCCTTGATTAAATAGCGATGGCTGCCCCTTCTGTAGTCCCTCGCGAACGTGCGCTAAAAAGCGTGCTCTGGTCAACCTCACTGCTGAGTTTGGTGGACAACGCTGTCAGGATTGTCTCCATTTTAATTGTCTCGCCCTTGCTCATCGGCAGTCTCGGCCAGGAAGCCTACGGCTTGTGGGTTTTGGTGCTCGCGTGGGTGGGTGGGTTTGAGCTGCTCGACCTTGGCATGGCCAACGCAGCCTCCAGATTCATTAGCGTCGCGGTTGCTAGGAAAGACCACGCTGAACAAGCCGCACTAGTAGTCAGTTTTCGCCGGTATTACAGGCGGGCCGGGCTGTGTGTCATGGGCCTGACTATCTTGGTCGCGGGCACCCTCTACTCATGGGCCGTCGACGCGAGCAGTCATGGAGCCTGGAAGCTTTTTTTGGTATTAGGACTCGCGCAAGGATTAACCATGGGCATGCGGGTCTATCCGGCGCTGTTGAAGGGTCATCTACGTTATCAGGTTCTCATCCTCGCGGGTTCGGCGCGGGTGATCATTTTTTCAATTGGTCTGTTTGTGCTGCACCCTGCACGGCTCACCCTAGAGACTTTGGTACTGCTGCATGTGACGCTGCTTTTTTGTGAGCAGTTCTGCCTCTATTTCAAAGCCCGACCCCTGGTGCCGCTCACAGCCCACTCCCTTGGCACAGCCAAGAAAAATGAGATTGCTCAATTTGCCGGAAAAAATATCGCCGCGCTTACCGCCCAGTTTTTTCGTGAGCGTATCGACACCCAATTGCTCGCCAGTTTTGTTTCGCTTGGTGCCGTGACACAATATGCGGTCGGTGTGCGGTTGCCGAATTTGGTTACGGATCTCGCCAATGCCGTTTTTGGCGGTCACCTGATGGCCGGATTTGCCAATGCCGCCACGCGTAAAGACGACGTAGGCGTGCTTGATGACCTGCTGACGGTGCTGCGATTGAGCGCCTGTGCCTCCCTGTCGTTCTGCACCATGCTGTTTTTCCTCGGCCCCGCCTTTCTCACGCGCTGGCTGGGAAACGGATTTGAAGATGCGGGTATTGTTCTGCGGGTCATTCTGCCGGGGATCATGCTTACAGCGATGCAGTTCCCCGTTTTTTCCATCCTGCCCGCCCTGAACAAGCATGGCAGGCTGGCTACCGCCTATCTTGCCACAGCGGTGCTGAATTTTGGCCTAAGTTGGTTTCTAGTGCAGCGCATTGGCCTTACGGGTGTGGTGTGGGCGACGACGGTTGACCTCAGTCTGCAGGCGCTGCTGGTTTTGCCTTGGCTGATCAGCCGGGCGTTTCCAATCACACGGCTGCAGTATCTGGTCAAAGCAGTCTTGCTGCCCATTTTGGCCTATGGTTTGGGCCTCATCCCGCTGGGATGGTTCTGGCTGACGAAATTTAATCCGGTCAGTTATGCTGAACTTGCTCTGGCGGCCACCGTCTTGGCAGTTGCTGCCATCCCCATCGGTTGGTTGGTGGTTTTGCAGGGATCTGATCGTCGTTTGGTCTGGGGCCAAGCCAGACGGTTGTTGCAGCGTAACAACCGCACTTCTTAGCCACAGTTCCTTGCCTTCCCGAAGTTTCCTTGGCCCAGGCCAAGGGAAGCGGATCACATAAACTGATGAGGCGTCGTACTCCCATCTTTATGGGGACTCCCGAAAACTCAGCATCGAGCACAGCCGTCCCGCCTGTGTCCACACAGCCGGGACGGCTGGGACGGCTGGGACGGCTGGGACAATCTCATGGCTTCGTTCCCTCAAAAACCATTGATTCAAAAGCATCCAAGTCTTCACCGACAATCAGTGCGTGGGTTTCCAAACCGGTAAGCTCAGACACCGAGCCCTTTCGACTCGCCATTTGCTGGACATCAATAAATCCGGCGGCTTTGAGTGCCTGGGCCAGGGTGTCAGGATCATAGACAAAGTAGTGCCAGAAATCCCAGAAGAAGTTGTTCACCACGAAACCCGGCAGCAACTGGGTATTTTCAGGGATATATTTAGCCGTAACCTTACGCACGTAGTTCGTCTTTTCTTCAGTGGTGGGGCTTGCCATCAATGACGCTATATTGACAAGATTGGGGGTGGAAATTCGCACCCGTCCGCCCGGTTTCAGGATCCGGTGGCATTCACGCAGCATGTGCTGGCCCAGCGCATGCGGCACATGCTCGATCATGTGTTCAGAAAAGATGAAATCCATGCAATTGTCCGGGAAGGGAAACGGCTTGGTGGCGTCGAGATAGACCACATCATTGAAACGGGGGGCATAGTCCGCGTTTAGCCAACCGTGCAGCAGGTTTTTTCCACAGCCCACTTGCAGGCACTTGATGGGATGGGTCGCCAGGTAGTTTTTAACTTGGCGCGGCCGTTGCAACACCCATTGCAGCCGTTTGAGGTCCCGCCAAGCCAGGCGCAAAGCCTTGACGATACCTGTCAGGCATTCAGAACTTTTCAAGAGGTTGCGGATTTTCATGCAAGCAAATTTAATTTATTCAAGACTCAGGTGAAATTGATTGTTCTGTCGGCATGAAGATGGCATCCAGTGGCGGGTCTCCGCTAAGTTTGTATGGATCATACGATGAAAGAGGCCGCTACAACAAAGTAGAAGTCCGCAGACATACCCAGAACGGAACCAACATAGCACCTTATCCTGATGGAATTGCGCGCCGCCATCTTTTTTTTGTTTCTCTACTACATCCGGCCACAGGACTGGGTCGGCGGAATGGCGGGATTCAACATCATCCGCCCTATGATCTTGATCTGGGGCTGGGCCTTGTTTGCCTCCCGGCAGCGCTCCGGCGTGTCCGGCATCCTAAAAACGCCCCATGACTGGATCCTGCTGGCCTACTGGGCCTGGGTGGTCTGGACCGCCCCGGATGCGCAAGCGGCGCTGACCGGATTCCTGCCGCTGGTCGTTTTCTATGCCTTCACCGTCCACACCCTGGTCACCTGGGAACGGGTGCTGACCTACCTCAAGGCCTGGAATTACATGCTGCTGGGAGTGGCCTTACTCGCTGTGGCCAGCCTGTTCGGCCTGGATTTCACGGGTGCGGTGGACGCGACGGCCATGATGGAGGGTCGGCTCTGCATCGGCACCTGGATGCACAACAACCCCAATGCCCTGGGACATTCGGTCGCGGTCATCGTGCCGCTCAGTTACCTGCTGTACTTCTGGCGCGGCGGTCCACTGGGGCGTTTCGTGGTTTTCCCGCTGCAAAGCGCGCTGGCTCTCTACTGCACCTACCAGACGCAGTCCAAGGGGGCCTTCCTGGTTGCCGCATTCCTGCTGCTGATGATTTTTTTCATTGGCAGGCCGCCGCTGGTGAAGATTTTCGTCATCGTGCTGGCGCTGACCTTAGGCGTCTCTGCCCTGAGTTTCCTGCCGCGCATGTCCAGCATGGGCAGCCTGCGGTCGGATGAAGGCGTGCAGGGACGCCTCATGGCCTGGGAGCTGGCCAAAACCGCGATGGAGCGGAGTCCGGCCGGTTGGAAGCAGTTCGTGGCTTACATCAATTGGCTCGGGATTGCCGAAAAAAAAGCCACCCACGCCAGCTATGTGCAGGTGGGGGCTGATCTGGGCATGACGGGCCTATTCATCTACCTGATGGCCCTGTGGGCGGCTTTTCGCAGCACCCTGCAAGCGTATCGCCTCACCAGGGAAAATGATGAGCAGGAGCGCTGCCGCCGTGCGACCATGATTCTGATCGTGGCCTACGCCGTCTCCGGCTGGATGATCAACCGTGAATACCACACCGAGTATTTCCTGCTGATCGCTGTGGCAGCAGCCATTCACCGTCTGCAGCAGTCCCAGGAACAGCCGGCGGAGGAAGGCAACCCTCGGGAGCTGCCTTCGTTGGGTGGTCTGACACCGCTACGGCTGCCTGCGGCGGTGCTGACCCTCCCCGGCCTGCAGCCGGCGATGACGCCGCTGCTGGCGGTGGCCAGCCACTCCGCGCCGTTGCGGTCACACCGCTCCCCACCTCAAGCTGAGGCACGGCGAGAAGTGGCCGGGCTGGAAGCTGAAACGGTAGCCCTATGGCGTCAGGCCTGGAACCGCATTGATTTTTTGGACTGCACCATGGCCGCGCTGCTCACCTGGTCGGTGCTTTACATCTGGGAATACATTCTTAAAAACCTCTGATGCCCGGTACCTCTCGATCCTAGGACCAGGCAAACGGCCGCAAACCGGTTAATTTTCTGCCTACGGAGCCCCTGAGTCCAGCTTCGCGGGCAGGGCTGCGGCGGTCTCATCAATCAAACCGGCAGTGCCAGCATCCTCCAGCAGGACATGGGTGCTCGGAGCACTGGTGTCTTTGGAACCCAGCCAGCCTTCCGGTGGCGGGCCTTTCCGGTAGATGGCCAGAGTGGTCAAACCGAGTACCGTGAGAACAGCCAGCATGATGAGCGACTCCAAGATCGTGAATCCTGCGCTCCGGCTGCGTCGAGAACCAATGCGAGGAAAAGCAGTGTCGGTGTGAATCATGCAGGCATTAAAAAATGGGTTCCTGACGCTGCACCTGCTTGGGAACAAAGGAGGAACGCGTCATGCCTTGAGTCGAGCCAGTCATGCCCATGTAGCGGCCATTTTTGCTGTGTCCCAGTGGATGCAAAGAACAGCTTGCCAAGTTCCAGATAACGAACAGGATGGTGAGGCGCAGTTTATTCATAATACGGCCCGAATTTTGCTGTGGAACGAAAGAATTGCAACATCAATTCCGCTTATGACGCATAGCAAAATCGTGCTAGAATGAGATCCATCATCACCAATTTTATCGGCTTATCCGCAGAAACCGTTGACAGCTATGTTGTCTGGTCCCTGCTCTCCGTTTACTTGATCTTGGTTCTCGCTTCACTCCACAGTGTTCTCACAAGTCATTGGAAGGCACTATCCAAATGTATCTGGATCATTCTCATTTTTTCCCTTCCCTTTGCGGGAATGGCATTGTATTGCGTCCTTTGCCTATGGTTTGCCGACTACTCCATGCTTAAGCAATACGGCATAGTCAAGAGTTCGCGAAACAAAAAAACTAAAATGGCCAGTTGATTAGCTCGATCATTCAAATATACATAGTCGATTCGTCCAAACTTGTTTCTGTCTAAATGAGCATCCGCAATAAAACACCCAGTATTTGTTTGGTCGTTATGCTCGCATCTTCCACTTGGAATCTGATTGCTGAGCACTCAAGGCTTGTAGAGCCGGCTCTACCCAAGGAAATTACCACGGCAGAAGCCACTGGATTTTTTCCAACACAGGCGGAGTTCCCGCTGCTCCGCGGCGCGGCTGATTCGCGCAGCCTCGGCGTGGGATGGGATTCTTTAGGGCCCGATGTCAGGATGCAGACGGCGTCGGGTATTTTTCCTTATGCGGAGCCTGCGCCAAACTTCTATCAGCGCAATCCTGCCCTGTTCCGCAATATGGATCATCTGCTGGGGGTGTTCACGCCAAATGATGCCTGGACAGTCGAAGGACTCGAGGACAGGGGATTGCGGAACACAGCGTTGACCTTTGACGCCAACCTTGGCCTCCTCACACGCACCTTCTCACCCGACTTGGCCATGGTGAAAGCGGGGCCGCTATACTTTGACCTGCTGTGGATTGGTGCCGGTGCCGTCTGGTCTGACTACAATGGAGTTCAACTTGGTCCCAACAACAACGACGGGATGATTGGCTATATTGATGTCGGGCTGCGTGGACT
>JBDNIB010000357.1:0-3313 GCA_041688535.1 Prosthecobacter sp. | reverse complement strand
GAGCTGATAAGCAGCCAGCCAGCTCGCTCCGCTCGCCGTCTGGCTGCTTATCAGCTCAAAATGCCGAGCGGCCACACGGTTCGGATTCGGGTCAATCGGGCCGACGAGGTGGAACTCCGCATGTGGAAACTGATGCTTGATGCGCTTGGCGGCCTCCGCAAACACGCGCACACCTTTACTGATGAGCAGACGGCTCACGAGGACAAAACGGACGTGCCCAGCGGCGATGGCTGCGTCTTGTTCAAGCGGTGCATGGTCAAACTCGTCCATGTTCACGCCAGAACCGGCGGTGACATGCACCGGCACACCCTCTGGCAGCATGCGCAGGTCGGTAAACAGCCGTACATCGTCCTGATTCTGCATGAAGATGACATCCGCGCGCTTCAAGGCAAAGCGGTGCAGCATTTCGGGAATTCCACTGAGAATTTTTTGCTTCCACGTCACCGGTTTGACAAACGTGAAGCCCAAACCGGGCAGCAGCGCGTAAACGCGACGGATGCCAGCCAGCCGGGCGATGACGCAGCCATAAACGACCGACTTGATCGTGTAGGCGAACAGCGCATCCGGCTTCTCACTGCGAAACAGCCGCCACATGTCCCACAGCGTGACGACATCCATGAGCGGATTCACCTTGGAGCGTAGCATGCGGATGGCACGATGCCGGCCGCCAAGACTGGCGACGAACTCGCGCACATGCGGGTGATCTTCCGCCGCCGCCGTGACGACCTCACAGCCATGTGCGGCGAAGTCGCGGATCAAATCGCCGCGATGATAAACGAGCGTGTTGGCGTCTGCGGTGAGAACGAGGACTTTCATGATTCGCGTTCCTCCTGGAGTTCGTTCACGGCCGGGGTGCCTGAGGGTGGACGCTGTGGGAAGAGGCGGCGGATGGCCCGCAGCGTGTGGAAAGCGGCGGCACGCCAACTCGCGGGATTGCAGGCCTCCAGGTCGATGAGCCAGCGCAGGCTGTCGCACCACTGGCGCTTGTACTCGTAATCACTGGGCAGCATGTCATGCACACGCAGGCCGTGGCGGATGGAGCCTTCAATACACTCGCGCATGACCAGCTTTCCTGGGGAAATTTTCGCCAGGGCCGGGTCCCAGCCCATTTGAAACTGGAAGAACTCGTCACGCTCCACAAAACCATACATCGCGGCGATGACGCGGCCGTCGGCTTCAAGCAGAGGCAGCAAGGCGCGGCCCTGCGGTAGCCATTGCGCCGCCAGCCGCTGATGAAACCGCCACGAAGTCGGGGTGATGAAGGTACTGCTCGCCGCTGGCCAATGGCGGGCATGCAGTGTCCGCAGTTCCGCCATCGCAGTCGCATAATCCACTCGTTCTCCGGCCAGCGAGGCTACGCCCGCATGTTGCTCTGCGAAGGCCTTGCGCCGACGACGCAGCTTGCTGCGCCAGGCACCGGTGTGACGTGCCGCGTAGCTTTCCGCGTTCGCTGGCAGGCGGATCAAATGGCAGGCGTGGCGGTTCAGCACGCCAGCGTGCATGAATGCCTCCTGCAGCGCGGCGAGGATGTGCGGTGTGTTGGGCGACTCTTCCGGTAGATGATTGAGGCGCACGATGTCGCACTCATTGCGCAGCAGCTTGAACAATCGGCAGAGACGCGGCGTGAGATCGTCCTCCTGGCCCGCAGGCACGATGAAATCGAGGCGCTCGCCATGGGCCTCGCCAAAACCACCGAGGAATGACAGCGTGGTGAGATGCCGACGGGCATGATCACGCTCATGCGCGAGCATGAGCGGCGCGATGGCATGCGGCACGCCCTCCTCATAACGCAGCAGGCCGATGACCAGCCGGGTGCTCTTCTCACGACATTCCGCCCACCACAGGCTCATCCAATCCCAGCGCTAAAACGGCGAGCGCGTGGCGGTCTGCTCCACCAGATCGTCCCAAAACGGTGCGAGCGCATGAAACTCCGCCTCATCGCGCACGAAATCGAGCGTGAGGGCACCACCGCGCTGCTGCACCGACTGCACGAGAGGCTGTCGCAGGACGGCGGTCATGGCGCACCTCCTGGCTGAATGGCGGCGGTCTGTTTGCGATGCTGCGCGGCCTCAATCAGGGCACCGAGCTGATGCCGCGCGTCCATGAGTGATCCCGCATTGTTGTCCCAGTCGCCGAATCCCCGCGCAAAGCTGCCAGTGAGACGACGGGTCTCGTCTTCCAGACCGAGCTGACGTGCCAGCATGAGGTAATCGTAATCTTCCACGGCCTCACGCAGCCATTTCAGGCGAATGGAGGCGACTGGGGCGTGGCGGCCATGGCGTTTCTCGGTGGCGGGGTAAATGAAGGAACCATCGCCATTGTAAACCGCGCCATCCGGAGCTTTGAACGTGCCGGCATCGCTCCAGACATCGACGCCATCAGCGGCAAACAGCGTGTCCCAGTAAGTGAAACCGGTGATGCCATGCTGTGGCAGCAACCAGCCGATGATGCGATGCGCCATGGGAGGATAATCCAGCGCCCACACCGGCGGAAAGCTGCTGTGCAATTCCTTGGGCAGGCCCTGCTGCCGCTCCCACTCATCCGGCATCTGCACCAGCGCGGCATAAGCCCAAACCTCGTCACCGGCCTGACGCCGCAGGGCGATGTCATGCTTGCCGCCGGCCCACTCCATGTCATTCCAGACCTCGCTGAAATGCGGCACCCAGATGTCCACCACGTCATGCAGCGATCCCCACTCAGCTTTTTCCGAGGTCGGCTGCTCGGTGATGAGCAACGGCACCTTCACGCCATGCGTTTTCTCGACCTCATTGAAGAACTCACCCCAGCGGCGCACGTTGGCGTAGCCTGCCGCATCGTTGGGCTCGTCGAGATCGCCCATGATGACGTAGCCGCGTGAATCGCAGCGGATTTTCGCCAGCAGCTTCATCCATTGCGCCACATAGCTCATGGCGGCGGCACGGTCCTTGCCAAGCGGGTCGCCAAAGGGCCACTCCGGCCAGATAGGCAGGCCGATGGTGCTGCAATGACGGTGCAGCAGGTGTTTTCTCAGCGCACGCTCCACCTTGTCCTCGTCAAGCCTGCCGTCAGCATCCGGGTAGCTGCCGTAGATTTGGTCCACGCTCAGACGATGCTCGGCGAGCAGGTCATAGTAGGCGTTGAGCAGGCCGATATGAGTGAGCGAAGGCGTGTTGCCTTGGTAATCCAGGCCATGCACCTCGGCGATGCGGCGCATGGTGGTCATGATGGACGTGCGCAGCTTCGGCACGACGGGGAGGTCGAAATCCCAGACATTGAGCGTGTAACTGGCGATGGCGACGGTGCCGTCGGCGAATTTGAAGTGGACTTCGCCGGT
>JBDNIB010000356.1:0-2696 GCA_041688535.1 Prosthecobacter sp. | reverse complement strand
TGGTAGTTGAGGTAGTAGGCGTGCTCCCAGACATCCAGACCGAGAATCGGGGTGCCGAGATCGGCGTCTTCGACGATGCCTTTCATGAGCGGATTGTCCTGGTTCGGGGTGGAGGTGACTTTGAGCTTGCCATCCTTGGTGACGATGAGCCAGGCCCAGCCGGAACCGAAGCGCTTGGCACCGGCTTCGCCAAAGAGCTTCTTGAAGTCGTCGATGCTGGTGAAGGTGCTCTGGATAGCCGCGCCGAGCTTGCCTTCGGGGCCAGTCGGGCCGCTGCCGACTGGGGCCATCCACTGCCAGAACCACGAGTGGTTCACATGGCCGCCGCCGTTGTTGCGGACAGCGGTCTGCGCGGCTTCGGTCAGCGATTTGATGTCTGCAACGAGCGCTTGGGCATCGGTCTGGCCGATGTTGGCGGCGGTGAGCGCCTCGCCGAGCTTGGCGACGTAACTGGCGTGGTGTTTGCCAAAATGGATGCCCATGGTCATGGCGTCGATGTGGGGTTCGAGCGCTTCAGGAGCGTAGGGCAGCGGAGCCTGGGTGAGGCCGAGCGCGGCGTGGCTGCTGGCAGGGACGAGGAGAGAGCCGGCGACGGCGGCAGAGCTGGTGGTGATGAAATGGCGGCGGTTCATAGGGGTATTTGGGTTCATAGGGAGAGGATACGCAACCCGGCAACGGCTTGTCACGCTCATTATTTCAGGATGGGAACGACGGGCTTCGTTTGACTCCTCGGTGGTGAAAAAAGGTGCCTGTCGGCGGATTCTGGCTTTTATATTCATGCCTGCTTGGCGGAAATGCTTCGTTGTAAGCCCGCTCGACGGCAAAATCGGGGCTTCGCAGCCATCCCGTCTTCCGTGCGCACGAACTTCCGGCTTAGCCGCCGCCATTCCCATTCACCACAGTCATGCCTCAAGATACAACTCCTCCTGTCAATCCAGACGCCATCGAACATCAACTCGTCCTCCGCCAACTCACCGCCGCAGATGCGGCCGCTGTGGCGGAAGTTTCGGCGCGTCTCTACAAGGGCATCAACTCCTCCTGGACCGTGGAGCAGTTCCTGCGTCTGCACCGCACGTTTCCCGAGGGGCAGATCGGCGTCGAGGACAACGGCAAGCTCGTCGCCTTCGCCTTCTCGCTTATCGTCGAGTACTCTAAATATGGCGACCGCCACACCTACAGCCAGATCACCGGCGGCTTCCAGTTCACCACCCATGATGCCGAAGACGGTGACACGCTCTACGGCATCGAGGTCTGTGTGAGCCCCGAGTTTCAGGGCATGCGCATCGGCCGCCGGCTCTACGACGCGCGCAAGGAACTGTGCGAGCGGCTAAACCTGCGTGCCATCGTCGCCGGTGGCCGCATGCCTTGCTACAAAGAGCAGCAGGACACGCTCACACCGCGTCAGTACATCGACAAAGTCAGGGCGCGTGGGCTCTACGACCCCGTGCTCTCCTTTCAGCTCAGCAACGATTTCCACGTCAAAAAGATCCTCACCGACTACCTGCCGAGCGACACCGAGTCCAAGGCCCACGCCACTCTGCTCGAGTGGATCAACATCTATTACACGCCCAAAGAGCGCGCACTCGTCGGCGCACCGCGCACGGTTGTGCGCCTCGGCATCGTCCAGCTCCAGATGCGCACCACGCCGGACATCCAGGCCTTCTACGACCACGTCGAGTTTTTCATTGATGCCGTCAGCGGCTACAAGGCCGACTTCGTCGTCTTCCCTGAGTATGTGAACGCCCCGCTCATGGCACCCTACAACGCCATGAGCGTGCCCGATTCCATTCGGAAACTCGCCGAGATCACCGAGGAAATCCGGCAATTTTTTGTCACCAAGGCGCTCGCCTACAACATCAACATCATCACCGGCAGCATGCCGCTCTATGAAGACGGCGTGCTCTACAACGTCGTCTATCTCTGCCGCCGCGACGGCACCTGGGAGCAGCAGCTTAAAATCCACATCACCCCCAGCGAGGCCTCGGAGTGGGGCATGCAGGGCGGGGACCTCGTGCAAGCCTTTGACACGGACTGCGGCCGCATCGCCATGCTGATCTGCTATGATGTCGAGTTCCCCGAGCTGGGCCGTCTGTTGGCCGACAAAGGCGTGCAGATACTCTTTGTCCCCTTCTGCACCGACACCTCCACCGGTTACTACCGCGTCCGACTCTGCGCCCAGGCACGGGCCATCGAGAACGAATGCTACGTCGCCATCGCCGGCAGCGTGGGGAACCTGCCCAAGGTGGTTAACATGGACATCCAGTACGCGCAGTCCGCCGTCTTCTCCCCGTCCGATTTCGCCTTCCCGGACACCGGCATCGTCACCCAGGCCACCACGAACACCGAGATGACGCTCATCGCCGATGTCGATCTCGATGACCTCACCCACCTGCACAACGCCGGCTCCGTCCGCAACCTCCGCCAGCGCCGCAAAGACCTGTACGAGCTGCGTTGCAAGAAGGAGTAGCGACTTTCCCAAATCCCCCGCAGCAGTGCGCACCGCGCTGGCGCTGAGGGTCAGCGTCTGGGCATCCCGGCTCACCGCCAACCCCACCCTCACTGCCATTTAGTTTAGAAGACACACTTTTTGATGGCACGTTGGTAGTGATAAGATCGCGCGATGACTTGAGGACGTCGCGGCGCATGACGTCGGCTGCGTTGAGTCACCGGGGAAGCCATAAACAAAGAGTGCAGTT
>JBDNIB010000036.1:0-5998 GCA_041688535.1 Prosthecobacter sp. | reverse complement strand
CACACTTTCTCTCAAACTGCCCGACACACTGTTGCTGCGCCTCGATCAGGAGAGCCGCCAGCGGCGCGTGACGAAATCGGCCCTGGTCCGCGCGGCGCTCGAACGGGAGCTTGAGCCTCAAAAGAACACGAAACAGGCCTCCTGCTATGATCTGGCCCGTGATCTGGCGGGTTCGCTCAAGAAGTTGCCGAAGGATCTGGCCACGAACCCCAAATACATGGAGGGCTTTGGCCGGTGAAGCAGACGGTGCTGCTCGACACCGGACCACTGGTGTCCTTTCTGGCGGCGGGACTTCAGCATTCGGAGTGGGTGGTGGAGCAATGGCGGCGTCTGCGACCGCCGATGCTCACCTGCGAGCCCGTGCTGACGGAAGCCGCCTTTCTCCTCAAGCGCGAAGGCGTGGACACCGATCCGCTGTTTGCGCTGCTGGAACGCGGCGTGATCCGCATCGCCCTGGAGATGGAGGATCATCTGGCCGATCTCCGCACGCTGATGCGCCGCTATCGAGACCGCCCGATGTCGCTGGCCGATGCCTGCCTCGTCCGCCTGGCCGAACTCCACAAAGACAGCGTCATCTTCACCCTCGACGCCGACTTCCGCATCTACCGCCGCCATGGGAACAAGGTGATCCCGGTGCTGATGCCGGATTGAGCGGCCGGTATGTGTAGCAGAAGTGTCCGTCCCTCTATCGCGATTTCGGAAGAACACCGTGAGGTATGCCGACGCGGGGTAGAAGGTGTTGTGTTGGGTGACAGGAGCGCAGAGGCTCGCCCGTTTTGGAGCATCTCGACAATCTCCGCCAATGCACGTAGTCTTCGCGCATGACGACCGCGTTACCTTTCATTGATGAACTGCGTCGCATGCCAGCCGACCGGCTGGAGGAAGCGGCTGATTACATTCATGCCCTCATTGAAGAGCGTCGTGTGCGCCGAGAATCCATGATCGACGCCACCTCAGGAAGCCTCGCAGGTGAAGACGGAGAGGCTCACGAAACCGCCCTGGCCGAATGCAGCACTGTGGATGAAAACGCCTAGTAGCCTCGCCCTCGATAGCAGCGTCATCGCCCGTCACATGCGGACGGCTGATCCTGTCATTTCGGCCAAACTCAAAGCGGCTACGGAGATCTACCACCCTCTTACCGCGCTTGGGAAAATGCGCTACGGCATCCAACGCGCTGGCAATAGCCGCCGCGCCATCAGCAATGGGAGCGCTTCTCCCGCGAGGTCGTTCTCCTCCTGCCCGATGATGCCACGGCCGCCGCGTATGCCGAACTGAAGCATGCTCTCGCAAGCAAAGGCAAGCCCATCCCAGAAAACGACATCTGGATAGCCGCCACCGCCAAAAGCCATGGGCTGCCCCTTTACTGCAAGGTTCCCACTTCGATGAACTGGCCGATCTAATGACCATCATCCAAGCTTGAAGGCCACGCCCTCAGTCCCCGGCTGCGCTGATAAAAGTTACGACACTCAAGTCGTCGGCCTCCCCAAAAACGTCATCGACCACGCCAAAGAAGCCCGCCAACAACTCGAGATTTGATTTAGCTCCCAGGCATTCAATGGTTGCAAGGCTGCTGGAAAGGGCCGGGAGGCGATTCCTGACAGATTGACTCGCCTGGATTCTGCTCTGGCGTGAAAAAACAGGTCACTTCCCCAGCACCTTCTCCAACTCCTCCACCGTTGTCACCGGGGCTTGGCAGGTGAAGTTTTGGCAGACGTAGGCGGCGGGCTGGCCGTTCACGGGTTTCATGCCGGCGAGGACTTCGTTGTGCGTGGCGAGCCATTGCTGACCGGCTCCACCATCGGCGTGAAGAATGACAGCGGTGGGGAGGAAGCGGCGATGGATGTTGCTGGAGAGTGCCTTGAAGGCGGCGTTGCTGGCATCGCCTGCGAGGACGATCTGCTGCTTGCCGCGATGACTCAAATCGAAGGCGATAGCCATGACGGGCACGGTGGACGGGCTGCTTTGCAGCGTGGAGCCGAAAAGGGCGAAGATTTTCCCGGCCTGCTGCTTCCACTCGTCCTTGTCGAGTAAGGTGCTGAGACGCACGAGGTTGAGGGCGGCGAGGGAATTGGGTGATGGCTCGGCACCGTCGTAGTCTTCCTTGATGCGGAGGACGCTGTTCGGCATGTCGGTGTGGACGCTGTAGTAGCCGCCGTCTTTGGTATCGAGAAAGAGCGTATCCATCTCGGTCTGCAAAGCGGTGGCCCACTGGAGCCATTTCACGTCGAAGGAGGCTTGATAGAGATCGAGCAGGCCGTGAATGAGGCAGGCGTAATCAATGGCGAAGGCCCTGGGGCCGCGCTCGCCTGCGCGCCAGGAGCGGTGCAGTTCTTTGCCGGGTGTGGTGCAAAGCTGATCATGCAGGAACTGCGCGGCATCGGTGGCGAGGGCGATCATTTCGGCATCGCCAAACGCGGCCCCAGCGCGGGCGAGTCCAGCGATCATAAGTCCGTTCCATGCGGCGATGACTTTGTCGTCGAGATGCGGGCGCGGGCGTTTCTCTCTTGCTTCAAAGAGCGTGGTGCTGCCTTGGTCGATGATGGCTTTGACCTCTTCAGGCGACTTCTTGAAGAACTCGGCGGTCTTCTTGAAGGAGATGGCGCGGTAGAGGGTGTTCAGGCCTTTGAGTTCGCCCTGCGGATCGCTTTCGGGCCGTGCATTGCCATCGCGGCGGGCACCGTAGGCGTAGCGGAAGATGCTGCCGTCTTCCTTGCCGAGCAGCTCGTCGATCTCGGCGGCGGTCCAGACGTAGAAGGCACCTTCGGTTTTGTGCGCGGCATCGGCGGTGGCGAGGCTGTCGGCGTCCTCGGCGGAGAAGAAGCCGCCGTCTTTCTGCCGTAGATCGCGTTTCAGATACGCGACGGTGCTGCGCACGATGGTTTCAAAGAACGTATTCTGTGTGAGCTGCCAGGCCTCGGTGTAGGCGGTGAGAAGCTGCGCCTGATCGTAGAGCATCTTTTCGTAGTGCGGGATGTGCCAGTAGGCATCCACACTGTAACGATGGAAACCGCCGCCGATGTGGTCGCGCATGCCGCCGTTCGCCATGCCGCGCAGGGTTTTCACGGTCATTTCCATCGCCCAGTTGCTCTCGGATTCGCGGTCATTGCCATTCCGCTCGGCGAGGATGCGGTGGATGCGCATGAGCAGGTTCAGGCCGGTGGGGCGTGGGAATTTCGGTGCGCCGCCGAAGCCGCCTTCATGGTAATCGAAAGAGCCAGAGAGGTCGTCGTAGGCCTTTTGCACGAGCGTGTCGTGATTGATGTCAGTGACGGCGGCATTTTCGTTGTCGAGGTGGTCCTGGAGCTTCTGCACCGAGTTCGCGGCACGTTCTTCGATACCCTTGCGGTCTTCCGTCCACACCTTGTGCAGCTCGTTGAGCAGGTTTTTAAAACCGATGCGTCCCGGCGTGTTTTCCGGCGGATAATACGTGCCGCCGTAAAACGGCTTCAGTTCCGGCGTGAGGAACACACTCATCGGCCAGCCGCCGTGGCCGCTCGCCGCCTGCACATAGGTCATGTAGGTGAGGTCCACGTCGGGTCGCTCCTCGCGGTCCACCTTGATGGGAATGAAGTGCTCGTTGATGAGCTTCGCCGTCTCCTCGTTCTCAAACGACTCGCGCTCCATCACATGGCACCAGTGGCAGGTCGAGTAGCCGGAGGAGAGGAAGATCGGTTTGTCCTCGGCTTTCGCCTTCTTGAATGCCTCCTCGCTCCACGGCAACCAGTTCACCGGATTGTGGGCATGCTGCAGGAGGTAGGGCGAACGCTCCTTGGCGAGGGCGTTGGTAAATTTGTGGGCAGTGGCGGTCGTGTCGCTCATGGGGGTAATGAAGTAACGTCCGCATGAGGGCCGCGGTTGCAAGCGGTCAGGCTGTCCGCGCCCGCCACGCCGCCAAGATGTCACGAGAGTAAGGATCGCCTTCGGACTCAAGCTCGTGCAAATAGCCGAGAACAAGCTCGCGCACTGCTGCGGCTGGGTTGTCGAGTCCGTATTGCAGCACCTCGGAATCGAGGAAGCGGTCGAGCATGTCCTTTGCCTCGGCGAAATCGCAGACGGGGAGGCGTTCACGGAATCGGGCTTTCACACGGCCTTCGAGGAAAGCAATGTCGTCCAAGTCGTGCGCACGCCCCGTATTGATCTTGGTGACGTAAAGATGCAACTCGTGTGGAAGTCTGACACCGCCTTCCATGATAGTGCTTTGCGACCAAACCCACTCAAAATCCTCTGGTTCGAGTTCATTCGGCTTCCGAAAAACATCAATTGGCAAATTCAATCCTCCAATGCGCAACACGCCATAGTCTGAGATCTCCGGGGCAATCTCCTGCTGTTCCAGTTTCCGGCGATCCGCCAGCGGCCAAACATAAGACTCCTGAAATTCATTCAGTACATCCGACAGATGTTCTGCCCAGACTTCCGGGTTGCTGAACGGCTCCAACGAAATGTCAAAATCTTTGGTGTGGCGGGATCGCCCGTGCGCGATCACCGCCATTCCTCCCAGCAGCACGCGGTGTTTTTCCGCTAACCGGCGGATGAAAAGATTTTTGGGAGGGTCTGTTTCCATTGTTCGATGCTCTGCGAGACCTGCTCTGAAACCCACTCACACTCCTCTAGAGAACGGGGTAATCCATGCGGCAGCCATGGTTCAGAGTTGTCAGGAATTTTGTTCCGTGTAGTGAGCGACGGATTAGCGGCATGCCGCTTCGCGATCATCTTCTTTCGCGCCATCTCGCTGGAGTAGCGTTTCTTGAGTTCTTCGATGGTGGGCCGGTACTGACGCATGGCAGACGGAGAATACGCGAAAAGGGCCGTATGTCCAAAATCAGTTTGCCGCCTGCTTCGGCAGCATCTTCGCCACGATCCACAGCAGCGCCCCGACAACCAGCGCGAGCGCGGCCCAGAGCCAGGGGCTGCCTTTGCCGCTGGTGAGGGGATCGGGCTCGTAACCGGGGAGTTTTTCTTCGTCGCCGAGGGTGGCGGCGACTTTGGTCGAGGTTTCGAATTCGCGGCGGACGAGGTCGAGATCGTAGCGCGTGTGGGTGGCGCGGCGGTTGCCGTAGCAAATTTGCACGGGCGTGGTGTCGGGAACCCGGAACAGCAGGCGTACGATGGGATACACCACCCGCACGGAGGTCAGCGTCAGCGGTGCGTTGTCGCCATTGTCGGTGACGAGGCGGATCGTTTCGGCCCGGGGTGCGGTGTAGAGGGGGAAATGAAAGGTGTGGGTTGTTTGCCCCGGCGTGCGCTGCCAGTTGGCGGTGCCGAGGATGCGCTCGAAGTGGCCCTGCTCCGTGTGGATTTGCTCGGTGGCGCTGAGGGTGCGCATGAACAGCGGAGTGGGCGAGTCGAGCAGCAGGGTGTTTCCCGGAAAGTTCGGGAAGGGCATCGTGATATCCCACTTCGACCACGATAGTGCCTTAGGGTCAGCGACTTCGGTGAAGGAGACGGCGCGTTCTCGCTCCAGTCCCGGTTTGATGGCGAGGAAGGGCACCTGGTGGCCGTCACGGACGATGCGCATGTCGTGAAGATCATTCGCGCAGCGGGCGAGGACTTCGGGATCGAGCTCGAGTTCGATCACACCGGCTTCTTTGAATTGCACCTGCCGCTGAAATGACCACGCGGAGACATCAATCGCCGCGCCAGTCTCGCCGACTTCGGGTGCAGTGGCGGTTTTGCGGAATTCAGCGTTCGCCTCGACGGCACTGGCGGTGGCGGAGTTGGCGGCCGCATCGCGCAGCTTGTCGGTGAGGGCGGCGATGTCGTAACGCGGCTCGGCTGCCTGGGCGTTACCGATGTAGAGCTGCCATTCGCCTGCGGTGTCGGCTTGAAACACGAGGGGCACCCTGTGGCGCGTGACTTCGATGCGGTCGATGTGCAGCGGCGGACTGTCGCCGTTGTGAATGACGAGTTCGACTTCACGTTTGGCGGCGAGCTGATGCGCGGGGATCGTGATGTCTTCGGCGGTGAAGCCTTCGTGTTGGATGCGGAACAGCGTGTGGGT
>JBDNIB010000355.1:0-4774 GCA_041688535.1 Prosthecobacter sp. | reverse complement strand
GGCACAGAGCGCCTGGCCGCGCTTGGTTTCAATGCGTGCGGCGCAGTCAATGGTCAGCGGCTTGAGTTTGCCAATGGCCGCGAGGGTTTGCGTGCCGTTCGTGCGCTGCTCGAGCGGAAGCGTTGGACGGGAGGATTCTGCGCGGCCTAAAATCGCGTAAAAAACCAGCAGTGCGGACAGGAGTGTCCGCGCTCCCTGCGAGGTGATCACTGTCCTTCCTCCTGCGGTTTTTGATCCAGTTTGACGGACAATTCGCGGTCTTTGCCGCTGTTGCGCAGCTTGAGCTTGAGCACATCTCCGGCAGCGCGGGAGCGCACGGTGGCGCTGAATTGCTGCTGGTCGGTCATCGCTTCGCCGTTAACGCTGAGAATGACATCACCGGCCTGCACGCCGGCTGTTTTGGCGGGTGATCCATCGATCACATCGGCAACTTCGAGCTCCACATTGTCGCTCATCACGGTGGCAACGCCGAGATAGCCGCCCGCGCCGATGCCCCAGGTTTTGATCACCTGCGATTTCTGCATCGCCTCCCAGGAGCGCAGGAAGGGGGCCATGGAGACATGCACATTTTGATCGCTGTTTTCCCAAAGCTGACTGTGAATGCCGATGACCTCACCGTCGAAATTGAATAACGGGCCACCCGAGTCGCCGCCCATCAGCACGCAGTCGGTGTGCAGGCTGTTGGCGGTCTGCTTGATGATCTTGCCGACGCGCAGCACGGGGCCGCGTTCTTTATCGTAGCCGCCCGGATGCCCGAGCGCGAAGCACCACTCGCCCGGCTGCGCCTTGATAACCTCGCGGCTCAGCTTTACGAAGGGCCAGGGCTTCTCGCGCTTCTTGAGCTGGGCGAGCGCGGCATCCGTTGTTTTGTCCATGCCGAGAGATTTCGCCGTGGTGATGCTGCCGTCTTCCAAAATGACCCGCATGTCCTTGCCGGGGCCGCCGGGAACGTGCGCAGCGGTCAGCAGCAGGCCGTCGGCGGGAATGATCACCCCGCTGGCCGTACCACCGCCGGTCTGAATGGCCACGAGCGCCGAGCGCACCTGCGGCAGGAGTTTTTGCACGTCCGCCTGGATTCTCAGCAGCGCGGCGATGTCGGTCTGCGGCGTTGGGGGCGTGTCATGCCGCGACTCAGCATGCAGATGCCCGAGCAGCAGCAGCAAAGCAAAGGGGATGCTAAATAAGGCGCGCATGGTGTACGATAAATAGATAACGGCTCAACCACCGGAAAGTTGCCAGACACCGGCATTCTGATCAAGATAAGTCTGCGTCATCGTCCACCGGTTCCCACAGGTGGGAGGCAGCAGGGAGCAAGGCCGAGGCACCCGGCGGCACGAGCGCGATCACGAGATCGACAGGAATGAGCACGCCATCGAGGTCGCGGCGAAAATTCCGTGCATGCGCATCGGTGATGAGAATGCCGTCGCGCTGGCGATACCACGTCACGCCATGGACCTCGTGATTGACGATGTGCGCATCGTCCACCCGCACGAAGCCGTGCGCCGTGAAGAATGCCTCGGCATCCTCCAGGGTGGCGGGCAGGTTTTCGTCCTCAGGAATGAACGGCTGCGTCACCGCCATTTGTGGGTCGCCATCCGTGCCGGTGACTTTGCCGAGGTAATAGGGTGCGCATGCCGAAAACATCCGTCATCACAGCCCAGCGGCGCAGGTACTCAGAGGGCAACGCCGCCCGCATCATCAGGCGGGTTTTGTTTTGAAACGTGCGTGGATCGAGCAACTTCTGCTCGTCCATGATCCGGCTATAGAAGCTTGGCAGGGTGTGTTTGACGACCTGCCCGAGTGCCTCCGAGCCAAAAATGGCATGTTCGCCACCCACTCCCATCGTTTCGGAGGGAGGAGGTGGTCCCTCCGGCTCAGCAGCAAGGTGCTTCAGCTCGCTTTCACGAGCGTCTGCGTATGACCGCTGCGAATGCCGGCCAAAATGGATTTGCGCATCTGCTCCTGCGACACGCGCGGCTGATTGGAGCAGATCGCGAACAACTTTTTTGGGTCCGTGATGATGATGGCTTTAGGTTTCATGACGAAAACAGGCTACCACGCCGGTTTCAGCCACGCCAACGCAAAAAACGGTCCCGATTCCCCGGTTGAACATGCCCCCCGCCTGCGCTTCCCTCGCGGTTCATTCCCCCAAACACACTCTCATGAATTACGACCTCATTGTCATCGGCGGCGGGCCTGCAGGCTACGTCGGAGCCATCCGCGCAGCGCAACTCGGCAAAAAGGTGGCCTGTGTCGAAAACGACCGCGCCGGGGGCACCTGCCTGAACTGGGGCTGCATTCCCACGAAGGCCCTGCTGAAGAACGCTGAGCTCTATCACACCATCACACACCGCGCCGAGGACTTCGGCCTCAAAATCTGCAGTGTCAAGTATGACTGGTCCAAAGTGATCGGCCGCAGCCGCAACGTGTCCGACAAGCTCAACAAGGGCATCGAATTCCTCTTCAAGAAGAACAAAATCGATTACCTCAAAGGCACCGCCAGCATCCCCGCCTCTGGCAAGGTCGAAGTGACCGCTGCCGACGGTAAAAAGGAGACGCATGACGCGGCGAACATCCTCATCGCCACCGGCGCGAAGACGCGCGAGATGCCCGGCTTCACCTTCAACGGCAAGACCGTCATCGGCAGCAAAGAAGCCATGACCATGGCGACGCAGCCCAAGAGCATCATCGTCATCGGCGCGGGCGCCATTGGCATCGAATTCGCCTATTTCTTCAACGCCTACGGCACCAAGGTCACCGTCGTCGAAATGCTGCCCGACGTGCTGCCCGTGGAAGACACCGAAGTATCCAAGCTTCTCGAAAAAAGCCTCACCAAGTCTGGCATCCGCATCCTCACCAACACCAAGGTCACCGGCACCTCCGAGGACGGCAAAGGCGTCAAAATCACCGTCGAAGGCGCGGCCAATGAAACGCTCGAAGCCGACGTCTGCCTCGTCGCCATCGGTGTCGCCCCCGTGCTGCCCGGCGGCGTCGAAATCAAGCTCACCGACCGCGGCTGGCTGCAAACCGACGACCGTTATCAAACCTCCGTGAAAGGCATCTACGCTGCCGGCGACATCATCGGGCCACCCTGGCTCGCGCACGTCGCCAGCTATGAAGCCGTGCAGTGCATCGAAGGCATGTTCACCAAGAGCAAGCCCAAGAAAGTCACCATCTTCCCCGGCTGCACCTACTGCCATCCGCAGGTCGCCAGCATCGGCCTCACCGAGCGTGCCGCGAAGGAAAAGGGCCTCAAGTTCAAGATCGGCAAGTTCCCCTATGCCGCCAGCGGCAAGGCGCTCGCTGCGGCCGAACCCGAAGGCTTCGTCAAGATTCTCTACGGCGAACCGCACGGTGAAATCATCGGCGCGCACATCATCGGCAGCGAAAGCACCGAGATGATCGCCGAGATCGGCCTCGCCATGAATCTCGAAGCCACTTGGGACGAAATCGAAGCCACCATCCACGCCCATCCGACGCTCAGCGAGATGGTCAAAGAGGCGACGGAAGTCGCCAAGGGGCATCCCATTCATGTGTGAGTGAACGGTGCTCACATCTCTGAAACCAATCAGACGGGCAGCCTGTGATGGCTGCCTTTCTCATTTGAACTGCTCAAAAAATTCCACATCGACATCGAATCCAGTCTTTGGTTTCACGCCGAGTCCTTTTGACTCAAACATCGTGACCAGCCTTTCCCCATCGACCAATTCTATCGGTGGAGCACCAGCTCTTTCTGCCTCCGCTTTGGCATCTGCCGAGAATGTTCCTGTTGTGAGAATAATTCCTTTGTCAGCCCTGCCAATCATAGCATTTCGAAAGTCTCCAACATCACGACGGGCCACGGTTCCTTTGTACCGCTTGCATTGAAACAGAACTTTGAAGCTTACAAATGCATTAATTTGGAGAGTTCCGAAGCCATCTATGCCCCAGTCATGCGGAGCCCCAGTCACTTCTACACGTTCAAACCCGTGAGCGCGTAGCAACCGCTGGCAAACTCGCTCAAATCCGCTGGGGGACAGAGAGCGGAGCACCGTTAGTAAATCCAAGTCTTCTGTTTCATCAGCTGCTGCCACTTCCTCAGGATCTGGAGTATTGGTAGATGAATTGGGCACTTCTGTATCACGCTGTTTTCGAAACTTGGTCCAATAAGAAACCCACTTTTTGACGATGGCATCCTCATCTTCGCGCATTAATTTTGTCTTTGCGCCCTTTGAAGTCATAACCCAAACACCGTGTTTGGAGCCGTCCATAAGGCCTTCCCAAACGAGATATTTGCGAGCGAATGCGACCTGATTGTAAAATTTGTTTTGTCCAGAGACCTGGTTTACTGCGTCTCTCACTTCAGCAGACAAAGAGAGTTTATTGGCAATCCAATCAACCACCTCTCTTGGTGGTGCTTCACCACCAAGAGTTCTAAGACAGTCCAAGATTGGACCCATCCATCGCGCGAATTGTGAATTGCTTCCTTTTGTTGATCTGGCCATGCCGCGATAAATACATGGTTTCCATTAACCACAACACATAGAAAATCCAAGGTCAACGGCCTTGCGTCATGCGGCCCATGGGTTGCGCGGAGCGCTACCCTGGGAACGCGATGAAACACCCGTCCCGATCCAGCGCGAACCCCAACAGGGTTCTGTCGGTCGTCGAAAGCCGGTGGACGTGCGCAGGACCGAACCCCTTCAGGGTTCCATGAATGTAGCATCCCTCCGCCAATGCCGATGTGAGAGAATGCGTTGACGGCTGATTACGCAACGCTCAAGCTGCGGGCATG
>JBDNIB010000354.1:0-2941 GCA_041688535.1 Prosthecobacter sp. | reverse complement strand
TTCCGCACGCTCGGCTGCTACCGCAAACTGCTGCCCACCGATCAAGCCTTCATCTGGGGCGAGGGCGTGAAGGTGGACACGCCGCACATCGACTCCATCGCGGAGCGCGGTGCCATTTGCACGCGCTACTACGCCACGTCGCCGGTCTGTACGCCGTCACGCGCCGCTTTGATGACGGGTATGTACCCGCAGAACACCGGCAGCATCTCGAACGACCTACCGATGCTTGATTCGATGGAAACCTTCGCTGCCGTGCTTGGTAATTCGGGCTACGCCACCGGCTACGCCACCGGCTACGCGGGCAAATGGCATCTCGATGGCGCAGCGAAGCCCGGCTGGGCAACGGAGCGTCACTTTGGCTGGCAGGACAACCGCTACATGTTCAATCGCGGCCATTGGAAGAAGCTCGGCGACGATGCGAACGGCCCGAAGGTCGCGGCCACAGACAAGAAGGGTAATCCCAACTACGAAGTGGCCGGTGCCGACGACAAATCGTTCGCCACCGACTTCCTCGCCGACCGCGCCATCGAATTCGTGACGAAGAAACGCGACACGCCCTTCTGCTACATGGTCAGCTTCCCTGATCCGCATGGTCCGAACACCGTGCGTGCGCCCTACGACACGATGTTTGACCCCGCCGTGTTCAAACATCCGAAGACGGCGCTCGAGAAGGGCGACCAGCTTCCCTCCTTCGCCACCATCATGAAGGATCGCTTCGTCGCGCGGCAAATGGCGCTCTATTTCGGGATGGTGAAGTGCGTGGACGACAACATCGGCCGCATCCTCGCCGCATTGAAGGAAGCCGGCCAGCTCGACCACACCATTATCCTCTTCACCTCTGGCCACGGCGACATGTGCGGCGAGCACGGTCGCTACAACAAAGGCATCCCCTGTGAAGGCAGCGCCCGCATTCCTTTCGTCATCGCCGCGCCCGGCATTATCCGGCCCGGCACCATCATCCACGAGGCGCTCGGCACCGTCGATTTCAAACCCACGCTGCTGAGCCTGCTCGGCCTCGAAACCAAAGCGCCCATACAGGGCCGCAACGCCGCCGCGCTGCTCAAATCCGGCCAAGCGCCCGCAGGCTGGGTTGATCAGGCATTCGTTCGCATCAGCGGATGGGTGGCGACCTTCACGCAGCGCCACAAGCTCATCCTGTCGCCGTCGGACGATCCCGCGCTCTTCGATCTCGACAGCGATCCCTTCGAAATGAAAAACCTCTTCCACGATCCCGCGCAACGCGACCTCGTCCGCACTCTCGCGAAGGGTTTGGGAGGCTATTTCACGACCAGCAACGAACCCCACGCTGAATCACCCGCCGTGAAAGCCGACCTCGCCTGGTGCCTCTCCTACTCTGCCGATTACAAGGCACCGCCACGCGAGAAGGCGAAACGCGGCAAGGTCGAGCGGGATGAATAGCTAGGTATGCGCTGGCATCGGTCTGCTTGCCATAACGTCTGCCATATCAGACGTTGATTGACCAAATGTCAGGTATGGCGGACAGTTGGCCATGTCGGCCAATCAGACCATGCTACCGCTGCCAGCCAGTCGCGCCCTCCGATCCCTGGGGCGTGACCTAGCCGTCGCTCGAAAAAAACGGCGCATTTCCGCCACTGAAATGGCCGAGCGTTTGTTCGTCAGCCGCGACACCCTTTGGCGCATGGAGCGCGGCGATCCCTCGGTCGCCATTGGCACTGTCGCGACCGCGTTGTTCGTCTTGCAACTGCATGAGCGCCTCGCCACTCTGGCCGCACCGGGCAGTGATGCATTGGGACTGGAACAGGAGGCCGCGCGACTCCCTGAGCGCATCCATCGGAAGAAACCATCCACCAACCGATGACCACGGAAGTTCACATCGACTGGCTGGGCGGCACACATTTTGTCGGGCGTCTGCACACGCCGGAACGCGGCGTTTCGACATCATTTGAGTACGCGGCGGAATGGTTGTCGCGACCTGATGTCTTTCCCCTCGATCCCACGTCGTTGCCGCTGCAACGCCCACCGCATCACGCGCCACGTCTGCACGGTGCCTTTCAAGATGCCGGGCCGGATCGCTGGGGTCGGCTGCTGATCGAACGTGCGGTGCGGAAGAAAGTGCTCGCGCAGAAGCCCTGGCGTGATCTCGACTACGTTCTGGCGCTGGATGATGCCTCGCGCATCGGCGCGCTGCGATTTCGCGATGCGGGTGGTGATGGCTTTCTCGCGCCCACCACCGGCAAACTGCCGCCGCTTGTGCGGTTAGGGACTTTGATTCACGCGGCCGACGCTATTCATCACGACACCGCGACTGCGTCCGACCTGCGCTTCCTGCTGGCCGAGGGCTCGCCCTTGGGCGGTGCGCGTCCGAAGTCGGCGGTGCTCTTGAAGGACGGCCGGCTCGGCATCGCGAAGTTCCCCAAGCCCGACGACACGCGCGACATCGCCGCAGGCGAGATCCTAGCGCTTACGCTGGCACGGCAGGCCGGCATCTCGGTGGCGCAGCATCAACTCGTCGCTGCCTCAGGGCGTAGCGTCTCCGTCATCACGCGCTTTGATCGCGACGGCACCCAGCGCATTCCGTTCATCTCGGCAGCCACGTTGCTCGGACTGCCGCAGGATCAAAGCGGAGCCTACACGATGATCGCCGACGCCATCCGCCAGTTCGGCGACGATGTGACCCGCGACCTGCACGAACTCTGGCGGCGCATGATGTTCGGCCTCCTCATCAGCAATTGCGACGACCACTCCCGCAACCACGGCTTTCTCATGCGTCATGCAGGCCGCTGGTCCCTCTCTCCCGCCTACGATCTGAATCCAGTTCCTGAAATCGAACGTGCGAGCATGAACAAAACCGCCATCTCGGAGGAAAACGCAGCCCCAAGCATGGAGGAAGCCCTCCGTGTCGCCCCACGCTTCGCGCTGAAACCAGCAGCAGCCCGACAAATCCTGCAAGAGGTCGTTC
>JBDNIB010000353.1:0-2155 GCA_041688535.1 Prosthecobacter sp. | reverse complement strand
TGATGCTTTTTTGGCGGACACGAGCGTGGATGCGTATGAAAAGGTGGTTGCCCGGCTGTTGAAGTCGGAGCGCTATGGCGAGCACATGGGCCGCTACTGGTTGGATGCGGCGCGCTACGCGGACACGCACGGGCTGCATCTGGATAACGAGCGCAGCATGTGGCCCTACCGCGACTGGGTGGTACGCGCCTTCAATGCGAACCTGCCGTATGACCAGTTCACGATCTGGCAGCTCGCAGGCGATCAGTTGCCGAACGCGACGGTGGAGCAGCAGATCGCGTCCGGGTTCAATCGCTGCAACGTGACGACGAGCGAGGGCGGCAGCATCAATGAGGAGTTCGTTTTCCGCTACGCAGTGGACCGCGCGGACACGACGATGGCGGTGTGGTTGGGCCTGACGGCTGGCTGCGCGGTGTGCCATGATCACAAGTTCGACCCGATCTCGCAGAAGGAGTTTTATTCGTTGTATGCCTTCTTCAACAGCGCCGCCGATCCGGCGATGGATGGCAACATCCTGCTGACACCGCCGATCCTGCGCCTGAGCACGGACGAGCAGAAAAAGAAGATTGTGGATCTGGATCGCGGCATCGCAGCGGCACAGACGCAGATCCGCGAGGCGATCAAAACACTGAACTACATCGATCCAGCGACCGTGACCCCGCCACCGGCTGTGCAGGCGAGCGAACTGGTGTGGTTTGAAGATGCGTTTCCAGCGGGTGCCAATGTCGGTGTGGCAGGCGAGCCGACGCAGTTCGTCACGAAGGACAAAGGCCCCGTGTTCAGCGGCAATGCGGCGCTGAAACGCACCGCGACCGGTGTGGCACAGGATTTCTTCTCCGTAGGCGGCAAATACGAGATTCCGCCGAATGGGAAGCTCAGCGTGCAGTGTTTCATCGACGAAAAGAACCCGCCAAAGGCGATCATGCTGCAATTCCACACCGCTGGCTGGAACCACCGTGCCGTGTGGGGCGAAGAGGGCGCAATTCCCTTTGGCAAAGTGCGCACGCCGGAGCGGGTGATGATGGGGGCACTGCCGAAGGCGGGCGAATGGGTGAAGCTGGAGGTGCCGGTGGAAAAAATCGGCCTCAAGCCCGGCATGAAGGTCACGGGTTATGCCTTCACGCAGTTTGGCGGCACGGTGCATTGGGACCGGCTGGCGATGAACTCTCGCGTTGATCCGGCGAAGGACCCGCAGTGGTCGTGGCAGGTGTGGGCGGCCAAGAATCAGGGCAAGCGCGTGGCCGAGTTGCCGAACGACCTGCAAGCGCTCGTGCGTGGCAAGAAACCCGCCGAATGGCCTGAGAAGGACCTGAAGCGCCTGCAGGAATGGTGGTTTGAAAATGAGTACCAAGGCTCGCAGGGCCTCATGGAAGGCGCACGCGCCGAGAAACTGACTTTGGAGTCGCAGAAGAGTGCGTTGGACGCCGTAATTCCGGCCACGTTCGTCATGGCCGACTTGCCCGAGAAACGGGAGAGCTTCGTGATGGATCGCGGGCAATACGACAAGCCCCTGAACAAGGTCACACGCGGCACACCGGCGATTTTTCCGCCTCTGCCAGCGCAGGCCGAATACACGCGGCTCGATCTCGCGAAATGGCTGGTCAGCCCGCAGCATCCGCTGACAGCCCGTGTGCAGTCGAACCGCCTGTGGCAGCAGTTTTTCGGCAGCGGCTTGGTGAAAACGAGCAACGACTTCGGCTCCCAGGGCGAACCGCCGAGCCATCCCGAACTGCTCGACTGGCTCGCGGTGACGTTTCGTGAGAGCGGCTGGGACATGAAGGCGTTTGTGCGGATGATTGTGACCTCGCACACTTATCGGCAGAGTGCTGAGTTCTCGGATCGCGGCTCGGAGTTGGACCCGGAAAACCGGTTATTGGCGCACGGGCCGCGTTTTCGGCTGGATGCCGAGGTGGTGCGTGATCAGGCGCTGTTTGTGTCCGGTTTGCTGAGTCCTACCATTGGTGGCAAGGGCGTGCGGCCGTACCAGCCGGAGAACATCTGGGAACCCGTGGCCTTCGGCGGCAGCAACACGAAAAACTACATCCAAGACCACGATGAATCGCTTTACCGCCGCAGCTTGTACACCTTCTGGAAACGCACCGCACCACCGCCGAACATGACTTCGTTCGACGCCCCGAACCGTGAGAGCTACTGC
>JBDNIB010000352.1:0-1705 GCA_041688535.1 Prosthecobacter sp. | reverse complement strand
GATCCGCTCGCGGGCCGATTGTGACACAGGCCATGACGCCTTTCAGTGCCTCACCGGCCGCAAGCTCAAGCAGCAGCCTCCCGGTGGCTGGCCTTCGCTCGGATCCGTCGTTTCGAGACTGCAAGGCGCTGCGAATTCCGCGATGCCGCCGTTCGTCGGCCTCGCGCCGAAGATGGGTCACATGGAATGGGCGCGCACGGGCGAGCCGGGCTTCCTCGGCGTCGCGCATGCGCCGTTCCAGCCGAATCGCGGTGGCGGCACGGACGACATGTCGCTCAACGGCATCACGCTCGACCGTTTGCGTGATCGCAAGTCGCTGCTCTCGAGTTTCGACGTTCTCCGTCGCGATCTCGATTCCAGCGGCCTCATGGGCGGCGTGGATGTCTTCAATGAGCAGGCGCTTAATGTACTCACCAGTCCGAAACTGCTCCACGCGCTCGATTTGAGCCGCGAAGACCCACGCATCGTCGAGCGCTATGGCAAAGGCGAGAACCGCAACCGCGACGACGGCGGCCCGCGCCTGCCGGAACACTTCCTCGCTGCCCGTCGTCTCGTCGAAGCCGGTGCGCGCGTGGTGACGCTCGCCTTCAGCCGCTGGGACTACCATTCCAACAACTTCGGCCAGCTCCGGGAAGACCTGCCGCTGCTCGACAGCGGTCTGACCGCTCTCATTACCGATCTGCATGAGCGCGGGATGGACCAGGACGTGTCCGTTGTCGTGTGGGGCGAATTCCGCCGCACGCCAAAAATCAACGACAAAGGCCGCCGCGAGCACTGGCAGCGCGTCGACTCCGCCCTGCTCGCCTGCGGCGGCATGCGTCACGGCCAAGTCATCGGTGCCACCGACAAACACGCCGGCGAGGCCACCGACCGCCCCGTCGCCTTCGGCGAAGTCTTCGCCACGCTTTACAAGCAGATGGGCATTGATGTGACGAAAGCGACGCTCACTGATCTGACCGGTCGGCCGCAGTATTTGGTCGATGGGCATCTGCCGATGGCGGAGCTGGTGTGATTTCAGACTTTGCGCAGCAAGTGAATTCCGTTATTCTTCGCTCATGAAACTCACTGCCGTTTATGAACCCGCCACCGAAGGCGGTTACACCTGCTGGGTGGAGGAAATCCCTGCGGCGATCTCCGAAGGCGACACACTTGAAGATGCCGAGGCGAATCTCATGGATGCGCTCAAGTTGATTCTGGAATGCCAGCGAGAACTTTCTGATCAGACTCGCAGCCAGCAGAGCGTGAAGCGTGCCCTGGTTCTTGCCGCATGAAGCTCGCTGATTTGGAGCGTCACCTGCGCCATCACGGCTGTGCGCTGTACCGTGAAGGTGGCAGCCACTCGATCTGGTGCAATTCTGCCAATCGCAAAATCACCAGCGTCCCCAGACACCGTGAGGTCAAGGACAACACCGCGCGTGCTATCTGCAAGCAGTTGGAGATAGCTGCCCCTTAATGGTCTTTCACAGATCGCACTTCGCCCGACAAGATTCTAGCTTTCGGCCCGTAGGTTCTAGCCATCATGAACTTGCCACGCCTCACCCTCCTCTCCGCGCTGTCCGCCGCCGCGCCTTGTTTCGCTGTTGAAACGCCGCGTCCGTTGAACTTTGCGAACGACATTGTGCCCATTCTCACCAAGGGCAGTTGCAACTCCGGCGGCTGCCATGGCAAGTCGGGTGGGCAGAATGGCTTCAAGCTCTCGCTGCTC
>JBDNIB010000351.1:0-3414 GCA_041688535.1 Prosthecobacter sp. | reverse complement strand
TTCACCTCCCGCTGCGAATGGATCAGCGGGGGCACTGGACATGATCCCGCTTGCCACGCCCGTATTTAAAAAATCCATGGGCACACGATAGGAGCGGGTGTACAGCTGGCTGGCGTCTTCGGACAGCGGCACAATCAGCACCGCATGCGCCTCTACTTTGTATTTCATCTGCGCCAACTCGGTGACATAGCGCAATGCCTCGCTCATCGGCACGTCTTTGAGATCAAGGCTGATGGAGGCGTTCAATGGGCTATCACCGGTTCTTAAAACAATGCTGAAGCTCCCTTCGCCGGCGTGGTCCGCTTCCCGCATTTTTGTGCGCAAATAATCGAGTGATTGCTCAATGGTGGCATTTTCCAGATGCACCTCAGGCAGGATGATCTTGTTCATCTTCTCTGTCAGGTAGGCTCCCGGCGTGCGCCCCGGGCCATAGTCGAAGGTAACCGCCGCCCCAAGCACTGGCACCTTGTCCTCCCATGCCTCATCTACCTGCGCCAGCATTTTGGCGCGTTGGTGATCTGCGGCGCTCTTGAAATACTCCAGGCGCCGCTTCTCCGCGTTCTCCATGCCGCGCCGAGCGGCAATGCTGTATGGGTCCACCCGCAGCACGGCCTGATACTGTGAGATGGCGTTGTCGTAATTGCCGAGTTCAACTGAACTGTTGGCGAGCAATAACCCCCTCTGCACTTTGGCGACATTTTCCACATGTGCTGTGAGAGCCGCCGGCCAGCGGTCTGGGTCGTTGAGCTGCTGCATGAAGGTGGTCGCGCCCTGGTGTCCTGGCACGAGTTGTAGCGCCTCCTGCAGCAGTTGCCGCGCCTCATCATGTCGGCTCTGCTTCGCCCGCTCCCGTGCCACCACCACGCTGCAATCCGCCTGCTTGAGCTTGGCGAGATTCAGCCAGTCCTCCGTCATCGGTGCGTTCGGCAGCGCATCAACCACAGCATGATAAAAGCCGAGCGCGCCGTCATAATCGCTCTCGCGGAACAGTTTGTCCCCACGATCCATCGCTGCGCGCGCATCCTCCACCGTCGCCATGCGCCGGGCGATCTCGCGATCCGCCATCGCAGATACCGACTGCGAAGTGTGCATTGCATAGGTGTATCCGGGACTGATCGCATCCCACAGCACGCTCAGCGGATTGCGCAGCGGCTCGATTTCGCGCTCGCCCTCCTGCTCCAGCGTCGTGTCCACCTTCCCATACCCAAACGTGGCGGGCGCATGCACGCGCCAGTCGGTGCTCAGCACCGGCACATTGCCGACAATGCGCACCGGTTCGAGATTTTGCGTGCCGCTGGTGTCCCAGGGCGCGTGGTGCTGACGATATTGCACTCGCACCTCGGTGTGCGGCGCGTTCGCGGAACCGGCGGGCAGCGGAATGGCGATAGCGTCCTCGACACCACGCACCGGCTTCACCGCCTGCCCGTCGCTCGAGGTGCTGAGCAGCTCCGCGCCCGGCGGCAGATGCAGACTCACGAACTGCTCGCCGGAATGACTCAGATCGAGCGTCGCCTCATGCAAACTGTGCCCGTCCGTGCCGAGCACGGAGACCAACAGCATGCGATTCACCACCAGCGCGGCCAGCTCCGAATGCGCGTGACGTTGCGCCGTGATCGCCAGCGCATTCTCCCCCGCGCCATAGGTGAACGCGCTGGTGATGCGATGCCGTGGCTGATAATCGGCCACCACCGGCACACGCAGCACGTCCAGCGGCTGCATGTTCTGCATCGTCGTCGAAATCTGCGTGTCCGTGTTCGCTTCAATGATCCACGTTCCCGCAAACCGCCGTGTCTGCGGCAGCTCAATGTGTGGCAAGGTGGCCTGGATGGGAGCGCGGACGCCCTCGTCCGCTTTCGTTGGATCGGTTGAAGCCGCTGGCAAACTCAGCCGCCACCGCACATTTTGCCGTCCTTTCGACTCCTGCCGCAGCGTGAAGGTCCATACGCCGGTCGTCTCATCAAGCTGTTGCTCACCGACCAGCGGCGAGGTCACCCGCAGTAGATTCGCGACTTTCACCGGCAGCTTGACCTGAAAACTGCGCAGCGGCGCACCGCTGATGTCGAGCGCGAACTGCCCCTCGATCTCAATCGTGCGCGCACGCGGCAGCGCATACGCCGTGACCTCGGTGGAGAACACCGCCTCCGCCCGCTCCACCTCAAATGTCAGCGCATGCTCGCGCAGCCCGAACCACGCCATGCGTCCCTGCACCGGCGTCAGCCGCGCATCGCGATCTTCCAATCCCTTCGCCTCCTTCAAGGCCACCCGCCACGCATCATCGAAGTCCAGCGCCGTGTAACCCGCCACCTTCACCGCATCGGGAATATCGAGTTGCTGCACCGTGATCGTTTCCGGGTTCTTCGGCCCCGTCCACGCCTTGGTCAGCTTCAAGCGCGACGTGACGCTCAGTTCGAGCGGATTCGCCGGAGAAATCGGCGCGGTCGGCAAGATCGCGATGGTTTGACCCACCCGCCGCCAAGTCAGGCGAAATGGCGAGGCCGTGGGCTGGCTGATGACGTTCGATGTGATGAGCCGTTCCGAGAAGATCGGCTGACTGATAGTGTTCGGCGTGATAAGCCGCTGATTCGTGTTTAGGCTGGTCGAATTCGAGATGGAAACCGGTATGTTTGAACCCACCGGCATCGACAAAATCGCGATGAACTCCTCCCCCGGCGGCAGCGTGACTTTCACCTCCGTGACCGGGCGGTCACTGCGAATCGCGAGCTTGCGCTCGATCTGCACGCTATCCTTGTCGATTCGCGCAATGACATCGACATCCGACTCGATGCGCGGCTTCGACGTGCGCAGCACGAGTCTCGGCTGATCCACGCCGAGCTGAAACTCAAACGTGTCCCGCGTCAGTTGCTTCGCTCCGGCGAGATCGAGAAAATCGAGATCCGCCACGAGATAAAGCTTGGCCTGCGTGCGCAACGGCGGGTTCAGAACGAGCAGCGGCAGTTCGCTGGCTTCGTCGATGGAGTTGATCATTCGCCGCAGATTCACCGTGAGATCTTGCATGCCGCCATCACGTTCCACAGTCACGAGCAGCTTCGCGCCGTCCTGCCGCCAACGGCGTACGGCCACGCCGCTGACATCGGTCACCTGAGTGTCTTTGCCGGAGAGCGCCCATTCGATTTCCACCTCTCGTTCCGCGTTGTCTTGAACGCGGACCCCGAAACGCAACATGGTCGCCACGTTCGATTCCGTCACATAGACATCGGCGGTCGCCGTTTCGGAAAAACGCGCAGGTTGCGGCGAGACAGTGGGTGGCGACTCGATCCAGCGCACCCGAAACGCACGCGGCACGCCGGGTTTGAGACTGGACTCGTTGTCATCGTAACTACGATGATCAAAGGCGACCTGGAGTGTGTCGCCGCTGCGTTCATGCGCCGAACCGGCGAGCAATCGCACACCGGT
>JBDNIB010000350.1:0-4347 GCA_041688535.1 Prosthecobacter sp. | reverse complement strand
CTGGCGAGTGCAAAAGGTCACGCATCGTCTCGATGAATTGAACAAGCCAGGAGGATCGGGGGAGGGAGGTATCTGCATTCGGAAGACAAAGCGAACCTTGAAGAGATTTATTTCATGAACCTTAACTAAATGGCAGTGGGGGTGAGGGGTAAACCCAATCGCCGCATCACATCGGAACAAAAAGGGCGCAGGAAGTTCTCCTGCGCCCTGTTCATTTTATCATCACTTGCCTGCTCACCCCGCCTTGCGCCAAATCGTCGTCAGCGTGCCGCTAAACGTGACCTGCACCGCTTGCGTGATCACCACTTCCCGAAAATGTGGCGACGCCTCGCGCTCCACGATCTCCCACGTCTCCATGCGGTCGCCATTCAGCGTCACATGCACCGGAATGGACTCCGCATGCGTGCAGACGAACCCGTTCTGCCGCTCCTGCTTGATGCGCCAGCCCGGCGCAAGTTGCCACGTCACCACATGGGACGTTTGGCCTACCTCGTCACACACTTCCACATAATCCTGCGCCACCTGCACCGCCCGCTGCACCGGTTTCTCCGCGTCATCGAAACTCATCACGCAGATGCCATCGCTGATCGCCAGTCCCGGCAGCGCATGATGCTTCATCCATAGAAACGGCCCAAGTCGCTGCGGTGTCTGTCTTCCGGCCAGCGGCACCGGCCCATTGTGCGCTTCCCATGACGCCAGCCGCGTGCGCAATGCGGAGTTCCCGTAGTAAGCGCCCGTTCCGGGATCAATCACCAGCGCTTGCTGCTCAAACCACAGCGATACATGCAGCGCGTCCAGATGACCATGCGCCGCCATACTGCCCAGTCCGAGCGGCGATGCGTCCGCGCGCACCGTCCAGCGCGCATCACGCCAGGTCGCCTGCCCGCTCTGTTTCTGCACCAGCCACTTGTTGCGCATGGAAGCCTTCACGCCTTTCGGCGATTCGCCGAGCCAGTATCGCAAAGCGTTGCCTGCCGGTTTCCCCAGCAGCCAGCCACAAAACTCCGTTGCCGTGCTAGTGCGTTGCAAAGCCAGTGGCAGCACCTGCGCATCATCCGAATCGCCAAAATCCCAGCAGTCAGGCGTCTCCACGACATTCACAAAATATTGTGCCGCCTTGGTCAATCGCTCCAGCACTTCGCCTTTCAATCCGTCCGCCGCCTTGCCCGCGTGCCAGCTCATTTCCCACGCAAACAGGTGATAGTGCAACGCCTGTTCCTGGTTGCCGCCATCTTCGGCGAATTGCTCCAAAATCTCCCGCTTCAGCAGCTTCCACACCCGTTGTGCGGGACACAGCAGCTTGTCCAGCGATGGCCAGCGTGTGATCGCCATCACCAACGCGGCCAGTTCACCGATGAGATGATTGTTCGCCGACGATCCAAACGATCTCCGCTGCCAAACCCACCACGCATGCACCGGCACGATGCGTGCCGTCAGCTCATCCTGCCTGCAGGCCAGTTCGGGGTCATTGCAGCCGCGCACCAGCGCATCGAACCAGCAAAAATTCATCAGCCGCAGCCCCGCCTCCAGCGGACTTGTCCAGTTGATGCCATGGCCCGGCGTGTTGCGGTCGCACCAGTCTTCGAGCCAGAGCTGCGACACACGGATCGCATGTACATCGCCATTGAGCGCGCTATGCATCGCCATGCGCGTCATTTCGCTCCAGCGGTTGATCTCCCAGATCGCCCGTGCATCCGCTCCATGCTCCAGATGCCGATGATTCAGCTTCCGCGCCGGAATATCAGGATCAATCACCACGCCTAGAGTCGCATCCCGGTGCCAACACGGCGGCGCACCCACCTCGACCGCTTTCCAGCCAAACAGCTCCCACTCGCCACGCACCAGCTTCTTCGCATCCGCCGCCAGTTGCTTGCGCAGCTCCGGTGGCACGCGCTCACGCCATGGCAGTTTCGGAAAATCGGTGAACGCGCCGTCCCATGGCCTGCGCGCGATCTTTTTCAGCTGCGCCGGTTCATTCAGACGACCCCAGCGCTCAATCACGCGCCGCCCGATCTCGCTCACGCTCATCGCACGCAGGCGTTGCGCATACCACGCTACTTTCTTCACAATTCCACAGTCCTTCCTTCACGGATTGACTCCAGCACCGCAAACGTCAGCCGCATGCTCTGCCGCGCCTGCTCATAAGGCAGTGGATGTGCCGTTCCGCCTTTCAAATAAGCCAGCCACGCTGCCATCTCCTCCGCATGGCCTTTCGAGGCAAATTTCTTCACGGTCTCCTTGCGTTTTCGGAACATGGACAGCCGCATGAAGTTCGCGCATTCGATCACCAGCCCGTTCGCAAACACGCGGAACGACTCCTTCGGAAACGCCGAGTCACCCTCTGCCGAATAAATCACCTGTGCCGACGATCCGTCCGCAAACTCAATCTGCGCCGTCACCGAATCCGGCACCTTCGGTCGTCCCACCGTCTGCGCCGTTACTTTCACTGGTCTGCCGAGCACATGACAGGCAAAGTCAAAAAAGTGGCACGCCTCGCCGAGTACCCGCCCGCCACTCTCCGTCACATTTGCATACCAGTGATCCGGTGCCAAAACGCCCGCGTTCACCTGAAACGCCAGCGTCTTCGGCCCTGAGACCGTTTTCAGCACCTCCATCATCGCCAGCGTTGCGGGAGCAAAGCGTCGATTGAATCCCACCATCACGCTGCCCTGAGATTCAGCCATCGCTGCGCCAATTTGAACCAGCTCCTCCCGCGTGAGACACAGCGGCTTCTCCACAAACACCTGCTTGCCACTTTGCAGCGCCTTCAGCACCAGCGGCGCATGCAGATGATGCCGCGTGCCGATCATCACTGCGCCATTGCTTACCGCGAACACCTTGGCTGCATCCGTCTCCGCATTCGCAAAGCCAAACTTCTCCTTCACATGCCGTGCTGAGAGTCCCGTGGCATTCACAATCGTCCCCAGTGCGATCTGCCCTTTCACATGCGGCAGCAGCATCGTCCGCGCGAAGTTCCCCGCGCCGATGACGTGTAGGACAGGCGTCTCGCCTGACTCCGGTGTGTCGGGCATCCTGCCCGGTTCCTGCATCGCGGGCAGAATGCCCGCCGCACTCGTGACAGGCAAAATGCCTGTCCTACCCGCCGCATACTCGATCACCACGCCGATCTCGCCTTCGAGCGCATCGTATACGCTGACAGCATCGCCAAATCCCACCCGCCGCGTCGTCACTGGCCGCAAATCAAGCTGCCCCGTCCGCATCAGCTCCAGACACGCCCCAAAGTTCCGGTTCTCCGTCCAGCGCACATGCCCGATGGGATAATCCTGCCCACCCCACTCATACTGCGGATCATAGCGACCCGGCCCGTAGCTGCGCGAGTAGCGCACCTGGATGTCCTTCATGTAGGCCGTCTTCCAGGAAAGCTCCGCATCGTAAATGCCCACGATCACCATCACCCCGCGATCACGCAGGCAGGCGATTGCCGTGTCTGCCGCCTCACGGCCTTTGCCGCCGACACACAGCAGCACCGCATCCACACCATGACCATCGGTCCATGCACGCACCTCGTCTTCGAGTTTTGATTGCGTCGGATTCACCACCCGCTCCGCACCCATTGCCAGCGCGGTTTGCAAACGAGCCGCGACAAAATCCACGCTCATCACCCGCGCACCGGCAGCCTTCAGCAAACTCGTCGCCAGCAGTCCCACGAGTCCTTGGCCCATCACCAGCACCCGCTCGCCAAGTCGTGCCCCACTTTGACGGACCGCCTCCATCGAGATCGACGCCAGCGTCGTGTAAGCCGCCTGCCAGTCCTCCACTCCTTCAGGAATCGGTGCCGCCAGCAGATCCGGCACCGCGATCATCTCCGCATGAAACGCGCACTCCGCACCACCGCAGGCGACGCGATCGCCCACCCGGAAGCGCGAGTTCAACTCGTCCACTGCCACCACCACACCCTCCGCCGAGTAGCCCAGCGGTGTCGGCGATTCGAGCCGGTTGCGCACCTTCTCCAGCGCCGCCTTCCAACCCAGCGTCTTCGCCGTGTCGATCACCTTTTTGACCTGATCCGGCCGCGCTTTCGCCTTTTGCAGCAGCGACATCCGCGCCTGCTCCACCTTCATCCGCTCCGTCCCCGGCGAGATCACCGAACACGTCGTCCGCACCAAAATTCCTCCCGGCGGCGGCACCGGTGCCGGCACCTCCTGTAGTTCAAGACGTCCGTCCTGGTATTGGGCGAGTTGTTTCATGTCTAACCTTGATGTATTTCCGAATTATTTGCCATCTGAGCCGACTCGGAATAAATAGATTTTCAAATGAGCGCCACTACTGACCCATCACATGATTCAGATCGTAAGACACCGACCGATTATCCTCCATTGTCGTCAT